>MPMW01000018.1 GCA_002238705.1 Acidobacteria bacterium bin61
TGAAGGCGATGTGCCTGGTGGGGTTCCGCGACGCTGCGCGCCGTTCGGTGTCCACGCTGTCACCTGCTGGACAAACCACCGCGACAGAGTGGGTTACGACCCATTGCGGTCCGCCCCGGGCCGTGAGTATGAGAAATCCGGGCTAGAAGCGGGCGGCGGTGAGGACGATGTCGGCCCGGCTCCAGGCGCGCAGGAAGCGGCGCTGCACCCGGTTGGCCTCGTCGGTCTTGCCCTGGGCGCGGAGCGACTCCAGGAGCCCGAAGAGCGACCAGCCGTTCTCGGGCCAATCGCGGAGGTCCTGGCGGAACGCCACTTCGGCGTGGTCGGGCTGGCCGGCCTCGAGGAGAACCGCTCCGAGCGTCTGCCGCATGGGGATGTACCAGGGCGGCGGCTCGGTGTAGGCGAGGTTGTCCTGGATGTTGACGGCCTCTTCGAGCAACGGGATCGCTTTCTCCGGAGCGTCGTGACGCGACACGATGTCGGCTTCGAGGGCGGTGGCGGCGAGCCGGAGCATGTCCTTGGCGGACACCCGTCCCATGCCCGGGAGGTTCTCGTCGGCGGCGATCGCGGCGACCTGCTGCTGGTGTTCCCGGGCGGTCTCCACGTCCCCGGTGGCCGAATTGGCGAGGCCGCGCACGTAGTGCCAGATCGCCGTTTCGAAGAGGTACTCGGCGCGCGGCTGCGGCTCGCTCATGATGTCGTTCCAGCGGCCGAACCGCGCCTGGGCAAAGAGCGGAATGGTGAGGAAGAGTTGCGGGCGGGACGACTCCGCGATCCGGTTGGGACCGACCTGGACCCGCACCTTGTCGCGCAGCTTGTAGGCCTGCTGCAACGCTACGGCGCTGCGGCCCTCGAACTGCGCCGCGGACCAGGCGAAATGGACGTTGTGCTGATAGGACCCGACCGGATAACGGCCTTCCTGGTCGGGCATCCCGATGTAGAGCTCGTCCACCGCCGCAGCGTCCAGATTGAAGTCCGCCGCCTCGTCGTAGTTGCCGGTCTGGATCAGGATGTGAGCGCCCATGTGGACAAGGTGGGCCGCCCCCGGCATGGTCCGGGGCAGGTTCCGCGCGTGGGGGACAGCGCGCGCAAGATTGTCGGACGCCTCAACCCCGTGGATGTAGTAGTGGATCGCGCCGGGGTGGTTCGAGTCCATCTCCAGGGCGCGCTCGATCTGCCCCACCAGCCAGAGGGTGCCGTCGTTCAGGGGCTTCCCATCATCGTCCCAGTAGTTCCAGCGAGTGGTGTTCATGTAGGACGCCGCGGCAAGCACCTGGAGATCGATGTCGTCCGGATACGCCTCGGCAAGCGCCCGGGCCTTCTTGTGGTAGGCCTTGTCGAGCGGCTCGCGCTCGGACGCCGGGTCCTCGGCGTAACGGACGGCCAGCGCGTCGATCATCGCCTTTTCCTTTTCGGTGGCCGCCGAGGAAAGCTCCTCGGCCCGGGTAATCGCTTCCCAGGCGGTTTCGAGCTGGTCCTCGGGCGGAGAGCCCTGGTTCAGGTACGGGCCGTAGGCGAGGGCGCGGCCCCAGTGCGACATCGCGTTGTCATCCAGCCGCGCGGCCTCGTCAAAGGAACGCCGCGCTTCCGCCATCCAGAAGGCGTACACCAGCCGGAGCCCCTGATCGAAATACTGCTGACCCAGCTCCGAAGCCCCGCTTACCGGATAGCTGACCGTGCCGAGCTTGGCGTGGAGGGGAACCGCCGGATCGGTGGTGTTCGTTTCCTCCTCCGCCAAAGCGGGCGCCCCGGCGGCAAGCAGCAGGGCAAGAGCGATCAGCAGCGAGGTACATCGGTTGGTTCGGGCCATTTCAGGGCGTCTCCTCATTCGGACAGATTGCGGTAGAGGACACGGATGATGGCGTAACCCTCCGCCATGTCCCCGGCTTCGAAGCGCACCGTGTCCGGGGCGATTCGTTCGATTTGCGGCAACAGGGAGGCGATCTCCGCCAGGTCCGGCCGCGTGTACTGAATCTCGATGGCGACGGGCGAATCCGGCGCCGGCAATGGGTCCGGGAGGGACTCGAGCGCCCGGGTGGCCGCCTCCCGGATCATCCGGGCCGTTTCCTGCGGGTGGATCAGTTCGGCCGTCGTCCGGCGAATCGCCCGCTTCACGGCGACGAACTCCGTGTCCTGGAGACGTTCGCCGAGTTCCTTCTGAAACGCCTCGTCGCCGGTCGCCAGCGCCACCGGAACGCCGTGATGCGCCGCCAGCAGGGCATTCATGTCCCCTTCGCCGGCCGGTTGACCATCCACCCGGATCTCGCGAATCGACGCGCCGGATCCCGTGTGCGCCATGAGCCCGTCGGGGTTTCCGGCGCGGGCGTGGTACCCGATGAAGAAGACGGCGTCGAAACTGGAGTCGATCCCCTGCATCATGCCGAAGGGCTTCGAGTTGTGGCTGATCAGGCGCGCCGGCGGGAGAAGCTGTTCCACCCGGATGTTCCGCATGCTGCCGTGGCTGTCGTTCACCAGGATTTCCGTCGCGCCGGCGTCAAGCGCCCCCTGGATGGCCGCGTTCACGTCGCTCATCATGAGATCGCGGCCGCGGCCGTACTCGGCCCCGGCAGCGGACGTCATCTCCGAATGGGCGATGCCGCTGAGTCCCTCCATGTCCGCCGAGATGAACACCCGCAGACCCTCATTCTGGGCCGAAGCGCTCGCCGAAAGGAGCGTTGCCGCCGCGAACGCCAGGAGGCGCAACGCCGGCAGGCTGACGGGGTCCATTCGCCGTTGACCCGAAGGGTCAGGAACCCGGATTGCGAAGCTGATCCAGGATCTCCTGCACCATCACCGCCTGCGCGCCGTCCGGATCCAACTCGAGGAACCGCTCGAACGCGGCGATCGCTCCTTCGCGATCCTCCTCCCGGGCTCTCGCCATCCCGATCTGCAGGTGCGCGGGGGCGAACTCCGGATCGGCTTCCGCCGCCTTCCCGTAGAACTCGTCAGCCAGGGCGATCTTGCCCGCGTTGCTCGCGTATACGGCGTAGTTGAAGAGGTTCACCGCGTTCCCTTCGACAAGCTCCATCGCCCGGTCGAACGCCTGAAGCGCCTGCTCCCACTCCTTCTGCCGGCCGTGCAGGTCTCCGACCGCCATGATCGCGTCGAGCAGCGAATCATCGAGCGCGTATGCCCGTTCGTACGCGTCGATGGCCGCGGGGAGATCCTGAAGCCCCTCGTGGGCCGCGGCCAGGTTGAAGTAGGCGGGGGCCTCGTTCGGCAGGAGTTCCAAAAAACCCTGCCACTCCGTCACTGCCCGCCCGAAGTCACCATCCTGAAAGGCGTCCTGGGCCGCCTGCTGGTGCCCGTTCGCGCGGTCGGCCTGCGCCTGACTCAAAACCCCCTCCGGAAGCGGGTGCATGGTCTCGTTGATGAAGCTCTGGCCTCCGTTCGAGACGGTCACCATCGCCTGCAGCGGCTCCCAGCCCTCGAGTTCGAAGGACACCCGATACATCTGCACGGGAATGCCGGCCCGGATGAACTCCCCCTTGTCGTTCGTCTTCATCCGGATCGCCTGGCCGCCGCCGTCCAGCAGCACGATGGATACCTGCACGTCCGGCACCGGATTGCCGTCCGGATCACTGATCTTGCCTCGGATCGCGCCCCGCTGGGCGAGCGCCGGGGCCGTCAGCGAGAGCAGCAGCGCCACTGCGATTACGAACAGGCCGCCTTTCCGGGCACCGGTCCAATGAACACTCTGCACGATGGGATTCCTCCTGGGGCCGCCCCGACCGGGTCGGGTCGGCTCAGGCGGAGACGTAGACCCGGGGCGGAGGGCGTACGATTTTAGCAATCGCAGTGGCCGGCAACCCGAAAAGCCCACCCGAATCCGCCATAATCCGGCCCATGGCGAAAAACCGGGAGAGTGGCGGGCTGCCCTCGCGCCGCGAGGTGCTCGCGGGAGTCGTCGGCACCGCTGCGGTGGGGGCCGGTGCGCTCGCCGGCGCCCAGCAGGCCGAGGCGCCGAAGCCCCGGCCGCGGGCGCCCGAAGACCCCACCAAGATGCAGGGGCGCGTACCCAGTCCCGTGGGACAGCGCTCGGCATTCGAAACGCCGGAGCGGATGGTTCGCGTTCTCGAACCCTCCTCGTCGTCCCGCACGCCGCTTCAGTATCTCCAGGGGACCGTCACCCCCGCCGATCTGCACTTCGAGCGGCACCACGGGGGCATCCCCAACATCGACCCGGAGCGCTACGAACTCCTGATCCACGGGATGGTGGAGCGGCCCACGACCTTCCGGCTGGCCGATCTGAAGCGCTTTCCCGTCGAATCGCGCCTCCGCTTCCTGGAGTGCTCGGGGAACGGGGGGACGGCCTTCCAGAACCAGGGCCGCTACCCGCGAATGAGCCCCCAGGAGATGGACGGCCTTACCAGCACCAGCGAGTGGGCCGGAGTGCCCCTGAAGCTCCTGTTCCGCGAGGTGGGCGCCCGTCCCGAGGCGACCTGGTTCCTCGCCGAGGGGATGGACGCCGCGGTGATGACCCGCTCCGTCCCGATGGAGAAGGCATGGGACGACGCCATCGTGGCGTACGCGCAGAACGGAGAACCCCTGCGGCCCGAGCAGGGCTATCCCGTCCGGCTTTTCCTGCCCGGATGGGAGGGCAATGCGAGCGTGAAGTGGCTGCGCCGGCTCGAACTGTCCGACCGGCCCTTCATGACCCGCGAGGAAACGTCCAAGTACACCGATCCCCTCCCTGGAGAGAAGGCGCGGATGTTCAGCTTCGGGATGGACGCGAAATCGCTGATCACCTTCCCGACCTTCCCCGCCCGCCTCGACGGGCCGGGCTGGTGGGAGGTCCGCGGCATCGCCTGGACTGGCAGGGGGCGCATCACGCGGGTCGAAATCTCGACCGATGGCGGCGACACCTGGGAGGACGCCGAACTTCAGGAACCGGTGCTTCCGAAGTGCCACGTCCGTTTCCGCAAACTCTGGAACTGGAACGGCCGGGGCGCGACCCTGATGAGCCGGGCGACCGACGAGACGGGGTACGTCCAGCCCACCCGGGAAGCGCTCCTCCAGGCCCGTGGGTCCTACACGCGCTACCACTACAACCAGATCCGCTCCTGGCGCGTGGAGTCCGACGGACAGGTTTTCTTTGCGGGCTGACGGTCCGCGGAGGGAGCGCGCGAGAGCCGCCGGTACCAATCTCGTGATTCGCAGATGGGCGGTGGCGGGTTCGCTCCTCCTGGCGCTGGCTGGGTGTTCTTCCGAGTCCGGGAGCGACTCCCCGGTGGCCGCCGCGGAGGAGGATGCCGTCCCCCCGGTTGGGTCCGGGCCCGCGGCAACCCTGCCCCGTCCCGAACTGCATCCGGGAATGCCCGGCTTGCTGAACGAGGCGGAACTCGAGGCGCTCCGGCAGGCGAGAGAGCGCGGCCTTCGAGAAATCGGAGCGCTGCCTGACTTCGGCTTCGGGGAGGCCGCCAGTCCGGAGCGGATCGCCGCCTGGGACATCGACATCGGGCCCGACGGCGAGGGGCTGCCTCCGGGAAGCGGTTCGGTGGAACGGGGTGAGACCCTCTACCGGCTGCAGTGCGTCCAGTGTCACGGCGCGCGCGGCGAGGGTTCCCAGTTCGAGGCGCTGGCCGGCCGCGTTCCCGGAGACCGCTTCCCCTTCGCCGAGGATCGGCGCTGGCGGATCACCGTGGGCAGCTACTGGCCGTACGCAACGACGCTCTTCGACTACATCCGGCGGGCGATGCCGCAGGCGGCGCCCGGCAGTCTGCCTCCCGACGACGTCTACGCCCTGACCGCCTTCATCCTCCAGTTGAACGGCATCCTGGAGCCCGGCGATGTGCTCGACGCCGAGTCGCTCCCCCGGATCAGGATGCCCGCCCGCGACCGCTTCGTCAGGGACGATCGGCGCGGAGGTCCGGAAGTGCGATGAAACAAGCCAGGGGAAAGGAGGGCGACGGCGAAGCGGTGAACGGGCCGGGCTCCGCGCCCGGAGCCGATCCGCCGCCCGACTTCATCCGGGCCATCGTCGCGGCCGACCGCGCGGCCGGCAAGCACGACGGACGGGTCGGGACCCGCTTCCCGCCGGAGCCGAACGGATTCCTCCACATCGGACACGCGAAGTCCATCGTGCTCAACTTCGGGGTGGCGGCCGAGAACGGCGGCGCCTGCACCCTCCGCTACGACGACACGAACCCGGCGAAGGAGGAGACCCTCTACGTCGAGTCGATCGCCGATGACGTCCGCTGGCTGGGCTACCAGTGGGAAGGGCAGCGGAGGTTCGCTTCGGACTACTTCGAACGCCTTTACGAGTTCGCCGAAACGCTGATCCGCCGCGGGAAGGCGTACGTGGACAGCCTCAGCGCTGAAGAGGTGCGGCAGACACGGGGAACGCTCGAGTCCCCGGGAACCGGGAGCCCCTACCGGAACCGAACCATCGACGAGAACCTCGATCTCTTCCGGCGCATGCGGGCGGGCGAATTCCCGGACGGGGCGCACGTGCTGCGGGCCCGGATCGACATGGCTTCGGGAAATCTGAACCTGCGTGACCCGACGCTCTACCGCATCCGCCGGCTGCACCACCACCGGACGGGCGACGAGTGGTGCATCTATCCGATGTACGACTTCGCGCACGCGCTCTCGGACTCCATCGAGGGCATCACCCATTCGCTGTGCACACTGGAGTTCGAAGACCATCGCCCCCTCTACGACTGGTGCGTAGCGGAGAGCCAGGCGGAATTCGTACCCCGGCAGATCGAGTTCGCCCGCCTCAACGTCAGCTACACGGTGCTCAGCAAGCGCCGCCTGCTGCGGCTGGTATCGGAAGGCCACGTCTCGGGATGGGACGACCCGCGGATGCCGACGATCGCCGGGCTCCGCCGGCGGGGCGTCCCGCCCGCGGCGATCCGGGCCTTCTGCGAGCGGGTCGGGGTGGCGAAACGGGACAGCACCGTGGACATCGCGCTCCTCGAACACGCGGTGCGCGAAGAGCTGAACCGGACGAGTCCCCGCCTTCTCGGAGTGCTCGATCCGGTCCGGCTGGTGATAGAGAACTATCCCGAGGACGGGGAAGAAACGTTCGAGGCGGTGAACAACCCCGAAGATCCGGCGGCCGGGACGCGCCAGGTTCCCTTCTCCCGGGAATTGCTGGTCGAACGCGCGGACTTCATGGAGGACCCGCCGCGCAAGTTCTACCGGCTCGCTCCCGGGCGCGAAGTGCGGCTCCGCTACGCGTTCCTGGTGACCTGCACCGGGTTCTCGAAGGACCGGGACGGCCGGGTCCAGGAGATTCGGTGCCGGCTCGACCCGGAGAGCCGGGGCGGAGATGCTCCCGACGGCCGGCGCGTGCGCGCCACGCTCCACTGGGTCTCCGCCCGCCACGCGGTTCCCGTCAAGGTGCGGCTCTGCGACCGGCTCTTCCGGGTCGAAGAGCCGGGACGCGAGCGGGACTTCGTAGACGACGTGAACCCCGATTCGATGCGCGTCAATTCGGAGGCGCGGATCGAACCCGCCATCCGGGACCTGAATCCCGGCGCTCGCATCCAGTTGGAGCGGCTCGGCTACTTCGTCGCGGACTCCGCGGATCACCTTCCGGAAAGTCCGGTCCTGAACCGGACCGTCAGCCTCCGGGACACCTGGGCCAGGATCGTCAAGCGCGGCCGGCGCCCGTAACCACGTAGGATTGGCCGCCCGGAGGCTCTCCTCATGCGGTCTTTCGTTGTGCTACTCCTCTCCATGTCCCTGATGCCCGGCATCTCCCCGGACCTGGAGGCCGCGGCTACCCCCGGCGACCGGCCCGCGAAGGACACGAAGCTCGGGCGCTCACCGGTGCTCGCCCGGAATGGCATGATCGCGACCAGCCAGCCACTGGCCTCGGCCGCCGGCCTCCGGGTCCTCATGCAAGGCGGGAACGCGGTGGACGCCGCGATCACCGCGGCGGCGGTGCTGAACGTGGTGGAGCCGATGATGTGTGGCATCGGCGGAGACCTCTTCGCGCTCTACTACGAAGCGGACACGGGGACGTTGCACGGGCTGAACGCCACCGGCCGGGCCGGCGCGAAGGCCGACGCGGCGAAGCTCCGGGCCGACGGCCTCACCCGGATGCCGGGGAACGGCCCGCTCGCGGTGACGGTGCCGGGAGCGCTCGACGGCTGGGAGGAGCTGGTGAGCCGCTTCGGGACCCGGCCGCTCGGAGAACTGCTGCAACCGGCCATCGAGCACGCCGAGGAGGGATTCCCGGTCTCCGAGGTCATCTCGGTTCAGTGGAAGCAGGCGGAATCCCGTCTCGCCCGCCATCCGGCGACCGCGGCCGCCTACCTGGTGGACGGGAAGCGCGCCCCCGAACACGGGGAGGTCTTCCGCTCACCGGACTTCGCGAAAACCCTGCGCAGGATCGCCGAGCAAGGGACGGACATCTTCTACCGCGGCGAGATCGCCGAGGCCATCCACGACTTCATGGAAGAAGAGGGCGGATTCGTCACCCGGGACGACCTCGCGGCCCACGACTCGACCTGGGTGGACCCCATCAGCACCACCTACCGGGGTGTGGAAGTCTTCCAGATCCCCCCGAACTCGCAAGGGTTCGTGGCGCTCGAAATGCTGAACATCCTCGAGGGCTACGACGACCTCACGGAGCTCGGCCACAACTCGGCCGCCTATCTCCACCGGCTCATCGAGGCCAAGAAACTGGCTTTCGCCGACCGCGACGCCTACCTCGGGGATCCCGAGCACATGCGGGTCCCGGTCGAGACGCTCACCTCGAAGCGCTACGCCGATATCCGGCGCGCCGCGATCGAACCGGGCCGGGCCGCCCGGGAGGTGGCTCCGGGGATGACCGACGACGGAGACACGATCTACCTGACGGTGGTGGACAAGGACCGGAACGCCATTTCGCTCATCTACAGCATCTTCGGCAGCTTCGGCTCCGGGCTCGTGGTGCCGGGAACCGGGATCGCTTTGCAGAACCGGGGTACCGGTTTCTCCCTCGAGGAGGGGCATCCCAACGAAATGGAACCGGGCAAGCGGGCGCTCCACACCAACATGCCGGGGATGGCGTTCCGGGATGGCAAGCCGTGGCTCAGCTACGGGGTCATGGGGGGCGACATGCAGCCCCAGGGACACACCCAGGTCCTCCTCAACATGATCGACTTCGGCATGCACGTGCAGAAGGCGGGCGAAATGCCGCGCTTCCGTCACAGCGCCTCGGGAGTCGGGATCGAGTCCGGGGTGGACCCGGACGACCTGGCCGCCCTCTCCCGCATGGGACACAGCCTGGTGACCCGGTTCGGGGCCTACGGGGGCTACCAGGCCATCATGATCGACTGGGAAAACGGGGTGTTGCTGGGCGGCTCCGATCCGCGCAAGGACGGCGCCGCGATGGGCTACTGAGGCCGGGTCGGGGCGAGTCCGGGTCCACGTCGATCCCGTCGGCGACCCGAGGCCCGGCTCGGCAGCAGCAGCATTTCCGGCCAGGCGACGGGACGCTGCATTCCGGCGGCGCCTCCGACCGCGACGGCATCCACCCCGGACACCCAGTCGTCCACGAGCCCCGCGAGAGCCGGGTCCATCTCCGGCAGTGCCGAATCCCCGCTCCGGCCACGGCCCCCGCGCTCGTTGAGCATCTTCACTCGCTCACGGCGTGATCAGCGGCACCTTCGGAAAGTAAGTCCGGAACCGGGACGCGTCCGCCGTCGCCAGCGAGTAGCCCATCACCTCGGCGTGGGCGCCGATGAAGCAATCCGGCAACGGTGTGATCGGGGCGTCCAGCGCCGACTGCCGGCGTCTGCGCTTGCGGTACGTCCGGTAGGCACTCGCTCAGACCTCCGCAGCAGCGGCGGGGATATCAAGTATCGTGACCCTCCAAAGACGAACCCGGGCTATCGCTTTCGAAGGGTGCGTCGAGCCGACACACAGTTCGGCGACACTGACGGCGTTGAGCGCCGCCCCGCCGGACGAGGCAGCTCGAGCAATGAGGCGGCTAGCCCAGGCATGGTGGACGGCGCCGACGTCCGAGGCATAGATGGCTACGTTCGTGTCCAGCAGGATCACGGATCACGGGTCAGGCGACGCAACTCCTCCCACGAGAGGCGCATCTCCACGGGGTTCTTGAGGATTGCTTCCAGAACTTCGGCGTACGACGGCGGCGGTTTGGGCGCTGGTGAAGACACCCGTACGAGAAGGTAGTCGCCGTTTCCGGGGCGGCGGACATCGAACAGATCCCCCGGGGTGGCGTCGGGGAGAGTGACCCGCCGCTCCTCATCGGCCCGCGTGGTCGGCATGGGTGGATTATCCCCCGAAAGCCGGGAACCGTTTGGAGGACCAGGTCAAAACAGCCGATTCGGCCGCGACCGCCCATCGGTTGGCGCACACTCCTCGTGGCCGTTGCCCCGATGGACAACAAGCCCATCGGCCGACGCGTCCCGAAGCAGTTTGGCGCCGGTCGGGTACCCCAAGATCAATTATGAAACTCGGTTTCATTTTGCTACGCTAAGACCCTCCGAAGGAACTCCCCCGCGGTCACGGAACACGGTGGTCCGGCGCCCCGTCAAGGTAGTTTTCCGGTAACCCCCATACCTTGAATTCCTGTCCGCGTGCGATTGCTAGCCTTCCTGCGTAATGGGCTCCCTGTTCTTCCGTAGCGGCCGGCGGGCCGGACTGGTTCCGAGAGCCTGGGGCAGGTTCGCCCTGACGGCGCTGTTGGCCGGCTCGTTTCCCACCACGGTCCCGTCGTTCGCCTCGGCCGCCGCCCAGACCCCAACGGGCAAGGACCAGCCGCAAGACGGCGAGGAAGCCGGCGACGAGGAAGGCAAGCCCGTTCTCCCGGTGCTCTCGGAGACGGTCGTGGTTACCGCATCCCGCGCCGAATCCCCGCTCCTGACCGCGCCCGCGGCGATCGCGGTCCGGACCGAGGAAGAACTCGCGGCCGAGGTGGCGCGCACCTTCATTGACCTCTTCGAGGGCATCCCCGGGATCTCGATCACCGGCAACGCCCGCCGGATCACCGAAGCGCCGAACATCCGCGGCTTTGCCGACCAGCAGGTCGTCGTTCGCCAGGACGGTGGACGCCAGAACTTCAATGCCGCCCACGGGGGCCGCTTCTTCACGGATCCCGACCTCCTTCAGCGCGTCGAGGTCCTGCGGGGGGCCAACTCGGCGGTGTTCGGAAGCGGCGCGCTGGGAGGCGTGGTCTCGATCACCACCCGGAGCGCCCGCGATCTGCTGGAATCCGGTGAGCAGTTCGGCGGACGCTACCGGGTGGGCTACCAGTCGAACGGGGGTGACCTGAGCCAGTCCTTCTCGGGATTCGCGGCGAGCGAGACGCTCGACGCGCTCGTAAACGTCGGCCTCGGCGGAACGCGCGCTCCGATTCGGGATGGCAACGGAGACGCGATTCCCAATACCGAGGACGAACTGCGGAACGGGCTCGTGAAACTTGGCTGGACGCCCGGCGCGACGACCCGCTGGGAATTCTCCTGGCAGGGCTTCGACAACCAGGCGGCGGAACCCACGAATGCGAACGATCTGAGCGGCACCCTGGTGGACCGGGACACCCGTTTCGAAGCGCTCCGCGCCAGCTTCCGAACCCGTTCGCAGACGTCCGACTGGCTGGACCTTTCGGTCCTCGGCTACCGCAACGAAGTGGGCGTCGGGGAGGACATGCGAATCCGCGCCCGCCGGGACGACACCGCGTTCGCGACCGTCGGTCTCGAGGCGCACAACAGCTCCCGGTTCCGCTGGAACGACGACGTCCGCTTCAACCTGAACCTGGGGGCCGAGGCGTATCGCGACACGCAGTCGGGAACGCGGGACGGGGCGCCGAGGCTGCAGTTCCCGGATGCGGAGGCCTCGTATCTCGGTGCTTTCCTGTACGTCGAGGCCGATGTCCGCGATCGGTTGCAACTCGCGGTCGGCCTCCGGCGCGACCACTGGCGCATCCAGGCAGACCGCTTCGCCGGGCGCGAGGAAGGCGACTTCTCGCCCCGAGCCACCGCCGGCTACCGGCTGGGCGACGGCGCGTTCGTCTGGCTCGGCGCCTCCCGGGGTTTCCGAGTACCGAGCCTGACCGAGCTCTACGCCGACGGCCTCCACTTCCAGTTCCCGGTGGGAACGGGAATCGACGTCCTCAACCGGTTCCGGCCGGACCCGACGCTGGCCGCGGAACGCGGCACTTCCTGGGAGGCGGGATTCCGGGGCGGCCGGGGAGCTCTCTCGCTGGAGACCACCTGCTTCGACCAGACCGTAGCTGACTACGTGGACCAGATCGTCGTCGTAGCCGATCCGAGCCTCGACCTGGAGGTGGACCCGGTCACCGGGAGAACGATCATCCGGGGAGTCACCTACAACGCGTCGCTCGACGCCCGCCTCCGTGGATGCGAAGCGGCGGCGCTCTACGAGCGGCCGCGATTCCGGATGCGGGCGACCGGTTCGGTTCTGGACACCGAAGACGTGGCCACCGGCAACCCCCTGGGGCGGGCGCCGGCCAACGCGCTCTACCTCATGGCGAGCGGCCGCATTCCCCGTCTTGACCTCGAAATCGGCGGCCGGGCGACGCTCGCCGGGAGCCGGATCCGCGGCCTGGCCGCGAGCCGGAGTTCGGACCCGGGTGCGGAAGCGGACGCACCCTCGTACCGGGTGCTGGATCTCTTCTTCCGCTTCAGGCCGGACAGCGGGCCGCTGGCGGGGGTGGACTGGACGCTCGCGGTGAACAACCTGACCGACCAGTACTACGCGGTGTTTCCCGCGGTGGTGCCGCAGCCGGGGCGGAGCTTGAGAGTCTCGGCGGCGTACCGGTTCGGATTTTCGCGGTAGGCCCGGGTGGGCTGTGGAGGAGGGTGGGGGTCCGTGCCGGGTGCCGTCCGGGAGGGTGAGGTTGTCTGGTTTCGACCGCCTCTCGCCAAGCGATGCCGACCGGAGGTCTGGCGTTCCCGTGCCGAGAGAGCGCCGGCGGGCGCTCCCGGTGCTCTATGGACGAGCGCCTTCGACGGGGACGAAAGCGGCGTCCACGCCCGCTGCCCCCTGGTCCGTGAAGAACGCGGACCAGAAATCCCGGAGCGCCGTTTCGTCCACCAGTCCCTCGCGGCTCGGAGGAAGCTGAAGGACGGCGAGCGACGCTCCGTTCAGGCCGCGGCTTTGGATCTCCCGGTAGAGCGCGGTGGCGCGGAACCCCTCGAAGTCCGGAATGCCCCGGTAGAAGTCCACCCCGACGTTCTGCATCAGGTCGGAGATCAGAATGAGATGTCCCTGTCCCTGCCCTGAGTCCACGAACCGGCGGGCTGCCGCCTGCACCCCCTGGAGGATCGCGGAGGAATCGCTCGGGCCGGCCCGGGACATCGAGCCCAGGGCGTCGCGGAGCGGGCGCAGGTAGAGCGGCGCCCACTGCGCGGCGCGCTGGTCGGGATTGTCGGACCAGTGGCTGACTTCACAGGGGTGCGGCGGGCGCCGAATCCGGGCGGCCTCGCGAACTCCTCCGGGCGCCTCCGACCGGACCTCGAACAGATGAAACACCGACCCGGCCGGCGCGGCCTCGGCGACCCCGCGGACCCGGCTCCAGATATCCGCGCGCTGCGCACCCGACAGGCCGTCCGTCGCATCCACGACCACCGCGATCACCTGCGGCGGCAGGCCGGTCGGCCAATCGGCGCAGGCGTCCCCCTCCCCGGCGCAACCAGCGGCAAGGAGCACGGCGGACACCCCCAGCGGGGCGGCGAGGCGGCGGACCGTCAGGACGCGATCTCCAGACGCCGGCCGGACTCCGCCTCGGGGCCCGGGACGAGACGAACCTCCTTTCCGCCCGGTGGCGACGGAGGACTGCCGCCGGGCGGCGCCGGCGCCCGCCGGCGGGATCCGGGAATACGCGCCGCATGGGCAAGCCGTTCCCGGGCGCCGGCGAAGGCGGTGGCTATCCGGTCCGCATGGGCGACGTTCCCCAGCCGGACTCGCTCGGCCGCCTGCATCATCTCGAACAGGCCCGCTTCCTGATCGCGGTTCCACCCCGCGGTAGCGTCTTCGCCGCGGGGCGGGTGATCCGGGTTCCAGGGGACGCTCCAGAAACGGGGCGCCGGATCCTGGGAGAGCCGCCGCTGCCAGTTGGTTTGGCGGAAGTCCGCGACAGCCGTGGCCCCGGCCGCACCGGTACGGGTGAGCAGTTCCGCCTCGTCGGCCAGCACCCGCTGCCGGGTCCCATCGAGTTCGGCCAGCCGGCCGGCGAGGGCCAGCAGGTCGGCCTCCCCTTCCCCGAGCCTTTCCCGGTGTCGGCGTTCGGCGTCGTGCAGCGCCTCGAGCGATCTCGCGTACCGGTCGTGCAGCGCCCGGGACGTCCGTTCGCGGGCACGGTGGAGCCGGGCGAAATGAGGGATCGGTTCCCGACCGCCGTACCACTTCCAGGCGCCGAGGAGCAACGCGGCAAAGCCGACCCCCAACAGGAGGACCGAGCGCCAGCCCTCGAACCGGCCCGCGAGCGGATCTTCGGCGAGTACCAGTCCGCCATCCGCGGCCCGGTAGCCGACCTCGCCGGCAGCGAGGGTGCGCACCGTGTCGAGTGAGTGATCGCCGGGCGGCGCACCGGCGGGATGCTCCACCAGGTTGGTTCCCGGACGCCACCAGAGCAACTGCGCCCGCAGTTCGGAGATAACCGCTTCTTCCACGCTGAGCGGCTCCGGCGGATGCGGATCCGCCACGGCTGCTCCGTCGGCCATTCCGGCGTCGATGTCGTCGAGGTCGAGCACGGAGGCGGCGCGGGCGCCGTCGAGCGCCTGGACCGCATCCCGGTAGTGGGCAAAGCCGAAATGGAGGAGGACGGCGAGCGCCAGACAGGGCACCAGAGCCGCCGCCAGCAGGCTGCGGCGAAGCGCGCCGGCCCCCAGCATCCTCCGGAAGATCAGGTCACCGATCAGCCAGCCGAGGAGGCCGACGTTCATGGCGGTGACCAAGCCGGCGAAGAGCCAGTTGGACACCACCCCCTCGGTCGAGGCCGCGTGCAGGAGGAGCCCGTTCGCAGTGGTCTCCGCGACCGCCACCACCAGCAGCAACCAGACCCACCCGCGGCCCGAATCCCGGGGGGTGGCGTAGTCGGGAAGTCCGTATTGGCGCCGAAGTCCGGCGAGTTCCTTGTCGGCGGCCTGGGACCGGAGATAGAGGGCCTCGATCCGCTGGCAGGCAGGTTGGACTCCGGCAAGCGACCCGGTGCGCTCCCGTTCGCGGCCGGCCTCGGCCTCCGTCCGGACGGCGTCCGTTCGCGCCTGGTGCTGCGCCGCTTGCAACCGCCCGAGAGCCCGGTCGGCGGCGCCGCGAATCCTGGCGATCGCCTGCAGAAAACGGCGTTCCACCCGGCGTTCCCCCGGTGACGGGGCAGCGGCCTCCGGTCCCGGGATTCCCTCGCGGCCTTCCGCCTCGGCTTCGAGTCTTTCGCCAGCGGTGAGGGCGGGATCGGGCACGCCGAAGGCGTCCTCGGAGAAGGGGTTGAGTGTCTCGGCATCTCCGCCGGACCCGGCTTCGTTTCCGGACAGACCCGCGGGTTCGCCACCGGGCGCGCGTGCCTTTGGCTTGGACAACCGAACTCGAACGCCCCGGCGCATGGTCTCTCGCTCCCCTCCCCGTGGGAGCACCCATCCGCGGGCGCACCGGTACCGGGGGTTTTCTTCCCTAACGAGAGGGGAGCGGACCCAGTTCGCGCGAACTGGCGAAACCCGGTGGGGCTACTCGATACGCTGCCAGTTCCCGACGATCCGGGTGCCCTCGCCGCCCGGCGCCCAGATCACGAGCGCCCGGACGCGTCCCCCGTCCGGCGAGGTGATGTGGTTCACCTCGGAGGGCGGGCGAACGAAGCCGAGGTCCCCGGGGCCGAGGATCTCGGAGACACCGTCCACCACGTGCTCGAGCTCTCCCTCCAGCACGTAGAAGATCTCGGTGGCGCCGTGCGGATGGCTCCCGGAGTTCGCCCCCGGGGGCCAAGTAATCTCACCGATCTGGATCTCGCTTCCACCCAGGTTGGACTCCGAGAGCAGGAGTTCGATCTCGGTGCCGCCGGTGCTGACCCACGTTCCGAGATCCGCGTTCTGGGCGGCCACGGACGATCGCCCCATGGCGAAGCCGGCGGCGAGACCGAGTCCCGCGGTGAGGACGACCGCGAGCGCGGCGCGGCTGGAGAGTCGGGTGAGCATCATGGATCCGTCTCCCGGGCCGGGTCCCGCGTGTAGCGCGAGAACCAGTCGAGCATGTAGAGCTGGGTGCGGATGAAGTTCGAAGGCTGCGAACTCGTGCCGTGGTACTCATCGTAAAAGCGCACCATTTCGGTCGGAACGTCCAGCGCCTTGAGCGCCTGGTAGTACTCCTCGGTCTGGCTCATCGGCGTCCGCAGGTCGAGTTCGCCCGTCATCAGCAGCGTGGGGGTGGTGACCCGGTCCACGTACATGAGCGGGGAGTGCTCCAGGTACTTCTCGGCGTTGTCCCAGGGGAACCCGTGATAGCGGCTGTAGCCCCAGCGCACGATGTCGGCGGTGCCGGCAAAGCTCATCCAGTTGACCACCGGACAGCGGACGGAAGCGGCCGCGAAACGGTTCGTCTGGCCGATCACCCAGGAGGAAAGCACTCCGCCACCGCTGCATCCGGTGACGTACATCCGGCTCTCGTCCACGTAGCCGCGTTCGATGCTGGCGTCCACGCCGGCCATCAAGTCGTCGTAGTCCACGCTTGGGTAGCCGTTGTCGATGGCATTGCCGAAGTCGGTGCCGTAACCGGTGCTGCCGCGCGGGTTCGTATAGAGCAGGAGGTAGTCGTTGGCGGCGAAGTTCTGGAAGGCGTTGTTGAAGCCGACGTTGTACATGCCGTGCGGTCCGCCGTGAATGTGCAGGACCATCGGGTACTGGCGGGCGGGGTCGAACCCGGGCGGCTTGATGACCCATCCCTGGACCCGGGCGCCGTCCGTCGAGTCGTACCAGAGTTCCTCCACTTCGCCGAGTTCGATTCCGGCGAGCACGTCGTCGTTCACCGCGGTGACCTGCGTCGTCTGCGACGGATCGGAGACCGGGAAGACCACCACGTCGGCCGGCTCGTGGAAGGAAGTCCGGACGGCCGCGGCGACTCCCGTCGCCGAGATGGTGTTCACCGTGAGCATGTGGGCGCCCTCGGTGACGGGGCTGGTCCCGCCCTCCAGCGAGGCCACGTGCAGGTTCCGCGAGCCCCGGTCGTCGGCGGTGAAGTAGATCCGGTCGCTGTCCGGACCCCAGATCGGGTTATTCGCGTCCCGGTCAAGGCTCGCCGAGAGGGACCGCATCGCCGAACCGTCGAAGCCGACCACCTGGAGGTCGCTCACCTTGTAGGTCTGTTCGGTCCAGTCGTAGCCGCTGAAGGCGACGTGCTTCCCGTCGGGCGAGACCACCGGGCCCGACCAGGGGCCCCGCTCGCTCGTGATCTGGCGGATCGCGCCGGACTCGAGGTCCACGAAGTGGATGTGCGACTCCCGGTAGCGGAGATCGGCATCGTCCTCACGCGAGGCGTCGAAGACCAGCCCCTTCCCGTCCGGCGTCCAGTCGAGACCGGCGCCGTAGTCGAGGCCGACCGCGCCGCGCGAGCCGACGTGCCACTCCCCTTCGGTGAGCTGGCGCGCCGCCCCACCGTCAGCGGGGACCACAAAGAGATGCCGGTACCCCTCTTCGAGAAACCCCACCCGGTCCTGCCGGAAGTGCATCTTGCGGACGATCCGCGGCACCTTCGTCCACTCGGCGCCGTCCGGCGGCCGCGGCAGCGAGGGAAGGTCCCAGGTTTCGGGAGCGGCCACCATCCGGGTGAAGGCAATGCGCTTCGAGTCCGGCGACCAGTGGATGTCCCGCGGGGTGGGGCCGTCCCGGGTGATCTGCGAGGTGGCGCCCTCGGCGTCCATCCAGCGGACAAAGATCTGAGCCCCGCCGTCTCCGGCGTCCGCGAGGTAGGCGATGCGGGTGCCGTCGGGCGACCAGACCGGACCCGACCCCTTGGTCAGGAAACGGTTGCGGTTGCCGTCGGCGTTCACGATCCAGAGTTCCGAGGCCCAGCGATCCTTCGTCTGGTCCACGTGGCTGCGGGTGTAGATGACCACCGAGCTGTCCGGCGAAATCGCCGGGCCGCTCACCCGCTCCCAGTCGAGGATGTGGGAGGCGGTAAGCCGCCCGTCGCCGGCGGTCTCCTGCGTAAAGCCGCCAGCGGCGACGAGGAGCGCGGCAAGCGCGAAACGAAGCGTTCTCATGGGATTCCCTCCCTGCGGGAACCGAGAGTGTGGAGTTTCGGGCCGACGTTCACAACCCCGGACGCGGAAGAGCGCCGGCGCGTGACGGCCTCCGCAGCTCAGCCGCTCGGGGGCGGAGACGGCGGCGGTGGCGGCGGCCCAACCAGACCGGGGACGGCAGCGGGGATGGGATTCGGCCCGTATCGGTTGTCTCCGCTATCGCCCTTCTGGACCATGAACCACAACATGACCAGGCCGGCGATCCACCCGACGAAGGGAATCCAGCTCACGGCGCTGAGCAAAATCCACCAACCGGTCCGGTTCGTGTCGTGAAGCCGCCGGACCGTCACGGCGAGATTGGGCACGAAGAGGACGGCCGCTACGACGAAGATCAAGGGTCCGAACGCCGCGCCCAACATCGAGAGCAGGAAGGCAAAGAGGAAGAACCACCAGTACTCCGCGCGCGAGGCTCGTCCTTCGAAGTTCGCAAACTTCCGCAACAGGCAGGTCTTGACCGCTTCAAGGAATCCCATAACGGGCGCAGTACAACATACTTGGGACGAATCTGGAGGCGGCCTCGCCGCCTCGATCTACGGAGAAGCCGACTCCGGAGTCCTCCCTGTAGGCCATCTTCCATCGGTCACCGGCCTGTATGGTGGGAACGTTTCCGCCGTCACCGCCCGCCAGCGGCGGGAACGGGCCGCGGAACAATGGCGGGAGCCGGTTCGTTTGCCTGATCCAATCCACTCCCATACTCCCAAGGAGGAGCCTTCATGGACCGCGTTTGCCACTTCGAGATCCCCTTCGCCGACAAGCCGCGCGCCACCGCCTTCTACCAGAAGGTGTTCGGCTGGCAGTTCATCGACGTGCCCGGCGAAGCGCCCTACACCTTCGCGATCACGACGCCGGCCGACGAACAGGGGAATCCAGAGACGCCCGGCGGGATCAACGGGGGAATGTTTCCCCGCGAGGGCGGAGGAGGCGCCACGTCACCGGTCCTGATAATCGAGGTTGCCTCGTGCGAGCAACGCGTGCGCGAAGTCGAGGCCGCCGGCGGAGAAATCCTGGTGAAGCCCACCCAGATCCCGAACATGGGGATCTACGCCCAGTTCAAGGATCCGGAGGGCAGCGTCCTCGGTCTCTGGCAGCCGCTCGCCTGATCCCGGCCGGCGGCTGCGGCAGTCCGGCTACCCGAAGACCTGCTCCAGAAGCTCCTGGTTGTAGCCCACCACCAACCGGTCGCCGACGCGCATGGTCGGGGCGCGGAGCTTGCCCGACCGGCCAAGCAGCAGGTCGGTCAGGTTCGTGTAGCTGCCGACGATTGCCCCGCTCAGGGTGGCGTCGTCCGGACGGTCGCCCGCAAGATCGAACCGCTCCACCTTCCGGCCCTTCGCCACCAGCAATTCGCTCACGCCGTCCAGTAGCGTGAGGGCCTCGTCGCCCCGAATCGGCGCCTTGTTGGCGTTTTGGACTTCTCCGTCCGGGATGTCGTTCGCCGCAAGAAACTCCTGCGTTTTCTTGCAGCTCATTCAACCGGGACGGTGATACCGCCAGGTGAGGTTTGCGGCCGCCATCCCTACTCCTCCTGGACGCGGTCGTAGATGGCGTGGGTCACCCGGGTGATCTTCCCGTCTTCATCCATCCGGACGTACTCGTTGTCGATCCGGTTGCCGTCGTCGGAAAGGGTGTTGATGATCACCTGGTACACGACGCCGTCCCGCATGTTGGAGATCCTGGTCGACCGTTCGTTCACATATTCGACGGCGGTTTCCGAGTTCTCGAGGCCCCGAACGGGTCGGAACATTCCGTCAAAGAGCGTGTCGTAGCCCCATTCCGAGGTGTTTCCCTCGGCGTTCGTGGTGGCCACCGTGATGCTCATGCCGCCGTCGCCATGGGGCGCGTAGGTCATGATGTTCTTGTAGGGCGGCGGGTTGTCGGAGCGCAGTCTCCAGATCCCGAAACGGGGATTGGAGTCGGTGTCGTCCTGGGCGGCGGCGCAGGCCACGAGGCCGAGACCCAGGGAAAGGATGGCGAGAACGGCCGGGAACCGCGAAAAACGCATGGATGAATCCTCCTGACGGGAGGCGGGATTCTGTCAGAACTGCGCCTCGTGTGACCCCATCCCGAACGAAGATAGTCGCGACCCACACCACCGATCATCCGTCCCCGTTCCGCTCGGAAGCATCTCTAGAGTCCGGCTTCGGAACACGAAAGACCGGCACTGTCAGCACCGGCAGGGACATGCGCGCGAGAGTCGTTTGCACCAATTCACGCCAATAGGGCCAAGCATTAAACACTGCGTTGACGCCGGCAAAAGCTTCCAACTCTTCTGCGGAGAACACCTCGCCTTCCGGAAGCTGGTATGACAACTCGAAGGTACCACGAACTTCTGCCACCAGAGACTCCTCGGCATCTTCTCCATGCACCTCCAGCCCGAAGTTCACGGCGATGTAGAGCGCTCCGTCCTCCGGGGGCACTTTGCCTGCTTTGGCATCGCACGAAGTCGCAACGTTCATCGCCTCCGGCAGTTCGCTCGGTCGGACCAGAGAACGGCAAGAGGCCTCGCGGAGCCGTACCCCCCGGATCTCGACGACCGAGACGATTCTGGAGATATCAACCATTTGAGGTGCTCCCTCGAAAACGCGTGGGATATCGGCGCACTGGCCTTCAGCCGCGCCTGGGCCGAGAGGCCCTACACCGCTCTCCCGCAGGTGGTCCGTCGAGGCCCTGCCCGGCCCGCGGAGTTCTTGATGCGCTCGGGGGCAGACCACGCGAGACCGCGTCGTTGGGCATCGCCCGCAGCTCTGCCTCCACCTGACGGTTCTCTCGCAGGACCCTCGCCGCGCGCTCAAGATCCCGGCGTGCATGCGCATCCCTCTTTTTCCGGAGGCCGTGAGCCAGCAAGAACCTTCCGCCCGGCGCGAACCCACCCAAGAACCTGAGCTGAAAGCTCTTGAACTCCCAGAGTGCCTGTCCCTGCATCTCTCCCAGCTTCTTGAACTTTTCGTTGTTCACTATCTTCCCGTGCTCCGCCAAACGGTTGAACAGCGCCTGCATCTTGGCAGCATCACGGCTTGGGAGTCCGTCGAAATAATCCCGGCCTGGGGAGTTCCCGCTCGCATCAACAGCCCAATCAACCGTTCCCCACGAGCCCCGCGCAACAGGGTCAGCCGGCACACGATGCTCTTCGCTAGGAGCCTGTCCCGTAGGACGATTTCAGAACGTCATGGTGGGAAGACACAGCCGTGTTCACCCGCAAACGAACCTCTCGGTGGTCGATTGTTGCTTTCATGGTGAGTGTTTTTACATCTGGGTGGAACTTTTGTCCTCCTATTTTTTCTACGGGACAGACTCCTAGGCAGCGAAGGCAAGGGATGTGGGGGACTCAGACCTCTGCAGGACCGAGATCGGCAGAGTCGACGTCCTCCGACGCTCGGGAATCCAGCGATCCACAGTAACGGCCGGTTTGGACAGCGGGGAGAGGGCGAGGGAGGGGCGCAGCGACAAAGCGCCCGCAATGTCCGCGACAGTCCTCAGCGTAAGGTTCCTCCCCCCCTGCAACAGCTGAGACACGAAACCAGGACTCCTTTCAAGGCGCCGAGCCAACTCCGCCCTCGTAATGCCCTGCTCGAGGAGCACCTCGGTCAGTCGTTCAGTCACGTCCAGAATGAGTTCCTCCTGTCGCACCAAGCGGTCATAAGCCATGCCTCGGCACGCGACACCCGAATTCGTGGTCATTGCAGTGTTTCTCCTTGACGCTACAGGAGCGTCTCTTTCCCGGAATCGCTGGCACCATCACGTGGTCAGCGGCTCTTGGAGCGCGGCGTTTCCCGCCGAGAAGTGAATATTTACATATACATAAACGTTGGTCAAGGCGAGAGATCGTCGCGTCGCAGGACAACGAGCAAATCAAGCCGCCCAATCGGGACGGCAGAGCAGGTGCTAAGCGAGCGCTATCGCTCAGCCTCCGTGGAAGCCGGGCGAAGCGCCAAACCCGCCAATGCGCCGGTGTGCGCCCCGTCGCGGATGGCGACCTCCCCGTTCACCAGCACGTGGACGGTCCCCTCGGAGTACTGGTGCGGCTCGTCGTAGGTGGCCCGATCCCGGATCCGCTCCGGATCGAGGATCGCGAGGTCCGCCTTCAGGCCCTCCCGCAGGAAGCCGCGGTCGTCGAGTTCGAGGAACTCGGCGGCGAGCCCCGTCATGCTCCGGATCGCAAAGGCCATCGAGATGCGTTCCTCGTCGAGCACGAAGTCGCGCAGCTTCTTGGTGAAGGCGCCGTAAACCCGCGGATGGCCAACGGGAGTGCCGGGCTCGATGTCGCGGCCGTCGGTGCAGGTCATCATCCAGTCCTGCTCGGCGAGGTAGCCGGTGTTCACCGGGTCGTAGAGCCCGATGTTCATAACCGACGCATTGCCTTCGGCGAGGATCTGCCGCGCCGCTTCGGGCGCCGGGAGGTCCCACTCTTCCGCCACGTCCGCGAGGGTTCTGCCATTGAGGTGCGGGCGCCGATCGGAAAACCGGATCTTGTCGGCGCCGCCGCGGATGGCCAGCATCTCGGCCGTCGCCTCGTCGAGGACACGGGCGGTATCCGGATCATCGAAACGATCGAGCATCGCTTCGCGTCCGCCCGCGGAAGCCCAGCGGGGAACGGTGTAAGCGCGGAGGCTCGACTGGGTGGCGGTATAGACGTGCTGCGCCCCGAAGACGGGCACCCCGCGCTCCCGGGCGGACTCGATCAGCGCGGCCCCCTCCGGCGCCCGGCCGTAGTTGGCGGCGCCCTGCGCGTTGAAGTGGCTGAAGATGACCTTGGTCCCGGACTCCTCGCCGATCCGGATGGCTTCCTCGATTGAGGCCAGGTACCCGAAACCGGGATAGGCCGCGCCGAGGTCGCGGTCGTGGGTGTCGTAGATCGCCGGTTCGAACTCGGCCGCCACCCGCGCCAGCTCGATGACCTCCTCGGTGGTGGCGTAGTTGCCGGGGATGTAGAAGAGGCCGCTCGAGAGACCGAACGCGCCTTCTTCGAGTCCCTTGCGGACCAGCCCGCGCATCTCTTCCAGTTCGGCGTCGGTGGGCGCCCGGTTCTCCTCCCCGAGCACCCGGCGCCGGACCGCGCCGTGGCCCACATAGGTGAGAGCGTTCACCCCGATCCCGCTGGCCTCCCAGCCGGCCAGGGTGTCGCTCACCTCCGGCGACCCGCCGCCGTCCACGCCGAGAATGACGGTGGTGATCCCCTGGTAGAGGAACGGCAGCGCCTCCTTTGCCCATTCGTCCCCGATCTGGGAGTGGGCGTGCATGTCGATGAAACCGGGCGCCACGATGAGGCCGCTGGCGTCCACCGTCTCGGCCGCGGTCACGCCTTCGGCGTCGGCGTCGCCGATGAAGGCGATCCGATCGGCGGTGACCGCGACGTCGGCGACGAAGGGATCGCCGCCGCCGCCGTCGTGGACCAGGCCCCCGCGAATGAGGACGTCATGCGGTTCCCCGCCGCAGGCGACGGCCAGGACGGCAAGTAGCAGAAGCGCGTTTCGGAGGTTCAGGAAGGACATGGGCGGTTGCACCCTCCGGCCGGGTGCGACAATACGGGCTGGCGCGAGAGAGCGCTGGAGTCGAAAGATGCGCATGAGGATATGTCTGCCGGCGTTCGCCGTTCTGGTTGCCGCCGGCGCCGCCGCCCAGGACTGGCCGCAGTGGCGCGGCCCGGCCCGGGACGGCGCGGCAGTCGGCTTCGAGGCTCCCGCGACCTGGCCGGAGACCCTGACCCGGGCATGGCGCGTCGATGTCGGCACCGGCTACGCCACCCCCATCCTGGTGGACGGGAACCTGTGGCTGTTCGCCCGCTGGGGCGAAGAGGAAGTCCTCTATTCCATCGACCCGGAATCGGGCGAGGTCCGCTGGCGTTCGGGTTATGCCGCACCCTTCGAAATGATCTCCGCGACCCAGCGGCACGGGCCGGGCCCGAAATCCACCCCCGCCTACGCCGACGGGCGGCTCTTCGTCCACGGGATGACGGGATCGGTGACGGCCTTCGACGCGGCCAGCGGCGAGCAACTCTGGCACGTCCCCGGGAGCCCGGTCATCCCGCTCTACCACACGAGCGCCTCGCCGCTCGTTCACGAGGGGCTCGTCATCGTCCACGTCGGGGGGCACGACGACGGCGCGCTGACGGCGTTCGATGCGGAGACCGGGGATGTCCGCTGGAGCTGGGACGGCGACGGGCCCGCCTACGGCTCCGCGATGCTGTTCGAGTTCGATGGCGTGGAGCAGGTGGTGACGTTCTCGCAGGAACACTTCGTGGGGGTTTCGTTCGCGGACGGGAGTCTGCTCTGGAGCCGTCCGTTCACCACCGCGTCCACCACGACCTCGCAGACGCCGGTGCTCTACGGCGATCTGGTGATCCAGAACGGGAGAGGGAACGGAGTGACGGCCTTCCGGGTGGGCCGGGGCGAAAACGGCTGGACGACCGACGACGTCTGGAGCACCAACGAGTACTCCCTCCACATGGCGAACCCGGTGGTCCGGGACGGGGTGATGTTCGGGCTCTCACACCGCAACCGCGGCCAGTACTTCGCGCTTGATCTCGAGTCCGGAGAGTCGCTCTGGGAGAGCTCACCACGGCAGGCGGAAAACGCCGCACTCGTGCGTGCGGGGAATGTCGTGATCTCGCTGGAGGACGACGCCGAGCTTGTGGTGTTCGAGGCCGGCCGCGCCGGTCTCGAGGAAATCAGGCGCTACGAAGTGGCCGACAGCGAGACCTGGGCGCAGCCGACGGTGGCCGGCAACCGGATCTACGTGAAGGACGTTTCGCGGCTCTACCGCTGGGATTTGCGCTGAGCGGCAGTTTCTCCCATGCCCCTGCGGGCTCCGACCCGCGAAGTCGGACGAAGGCCGGGGGTTCCTACCGTCCCGTCCGTCGGGCGGCGAGTTCCTTCTCGCGGCGGCGGGGGACGCCGCCGAGGGCCACCCGCGCGCGGCGGAGGCGCATCCGGGTCATCGCGCTCCCGAGCAGCACCATCGACCCGAAGAGCGGGGTGGATGAAGCCGAACCGCTGAGGGCGACGTAGAGCGGCCGGGTGAACTTCCGGAGCTTCACTTCGAGCGACTCGGAGAGCGCGCGCAGCGCCTGGTGGACGGCGTCCGCCGTGAACTCGGGGATGTCCTCGAGCGCCCATTCCGCGAGCAGCAGCCACTCCGCGACTTCGGAGCGCTCGAGGCCTCCGGCGAGAGCCTCCGGATCGCAAGGCGTTTCGTCGGTGAAAAAAGGCGACGCCAGCGGTCCGAAGTCCCCCAGGGTGCGCATCCGGGGCTGCGCGAGCCCCGCGGCCGCGGTCAACGTGTCGTCGTCGAACCGCCAGTTCCGCAACAATCCGGCGAGTTCGGCCGGACCGTAGTCCTCCCGGAGATACCGGCCGTTCAGCCACGCCAGTTTCTCGGTGTCGAAGACGGCGCCCGCGAGAGACAGCGAACCCAGTTCGAAGTGCTCGACAAAAGCGTCGAGGGTGAACTTCTCCTCTCCCTCCGCCCGCGTCCAGGCGAGCATCCCCAGAAAATTGAGGAGTGCCTCGGGCAAGAAACCCGCCTGCCGGTAGAAGTCGATGGAGGTCGGGCTCTTGCGCTTGCTCAGCTTGGTGCGGTTCTTGTCTTTGTTCCGCAGTAGCGGAACGTGCCAGAAGGAAGGCGGCTCCCACCCGAGGGTCTCGTAGAGCAGGAGGTGCTTGGGGAGCGATGCGATCCACTCCTCCCCGCGGATCACGTCCGTGATCTCCATCAGGTGGTCGTCCACCACGTTCGCAAGGTGGTAGGTCGGAAAACCGTCGGACTTCAGGAGGACCGGATCGTCCACCGATTCCCAGTCCTTCGAAAGCCCCTGCCGGAGCTGGTCGGGAAGTGCGATCCGGCCGGTATCCGGGGTGTGGAGCCGAATGGCGTAGGCGCCGCCGCCGTCCTCCCCGAAGTCCCGATACGCCTTCCCTTCGCTCAGCAGCCGTTCGGCCACCTCCCGGCAGGCTTCCACGCGCTCGCTCTGACGATAGGGGGCGAAGGGGCCGCCGATGTCGGGCCCCTCGTCCCATCCGAGCCCGAGCCAGCGGAGGGAACCGAGGATCGCAACCTCCGAGGCTCTGGTCGAGCGCGCCTGGTCGGTGTCCTCGATCCGCAGGATGAAGGCGCCGCCGTGCTTCTTCGCGTACGCGTGGTTGAGGAGCGCCTGATAGGCCGTTCCGACGTGGGGATCACCGGTCGGCGAAGGAGCGATCCTCGTGCGGACCGGAGAAGTGCTCACACCGTCGCGTGGCGGTGGAAGGCGACCCATTCGGCAACGATCAGGAGCAGAGCGAAGAGAGCCAGGATCGGCCAGATCGCGCTCGCCGCGGTCGCCGCCGGCGCCAGGGTCGCCGGTGACTCTCCGGCCCACGCCGACTGGTTCAGGTTCGAAGCCCGGCGATCCAGCAGGCTCGCCGCCACCACGACTTCCCGGCCGCCTCCGGCGGCGTAGTAGAGCGAAGGCTCGCTGGCATCAAAGGAAATCTCGGAGCCCAGCCGGCGGGACGGGACTTCCCGGCCGTCGGAATCGAAGATGGCGCCGGCCGCCATCGCCACCCGGGCCTGTCCCAGCCCGACCCGGCGAACCTCCACGTCCGTCAGCCAGCTCAGGGCGCGGGAGAGAAGCAGCGGGAAGTCCGCCTGGAGCGGCAGATTGGACCGGGCGATCGGGAACGCGAACGCCAGGCTGCGGAACGGACTTTCGCGCGCCGCGAGCAGGCCGAGCCGCGAGTCACCGAGCAGCAGCGTCCAGGAACTCCGTTCCCCGAAGGCCGCCGTGTCGAAGGCCTCCACGTCCCTGGCCAGCGCGTCTTCGAAATTGAGATCCCGGAGCAGCAGATGGCCGGTCTGGCCGCGCACGACCGGGAGCATGACGGTCGTCCCCTCTTCTCCCCCTGGACCGGCTGCCTCGCTTCCCAGCCGAGCCGGAAGCCACTCGGCGTTTCCCGACCCGGCGAAGAGCACCGGTACCGGCGGCATCGCGTCCGGCGGGGGGCCTTCGATGACCACCAGGTCCACCGAACCCGAATCGAGATCGGCCAGCGCTTCGGGTCCCGCGGGCGCCACCGAAAGACTGACTCGCGGATCGAGGCGCAGCGCCGCCTCCCAGAAGGGGTTCGGCCCCCCGGCGAGAAGCACCCGGAGCCGGTTCCGCGCCGGAACGTAGGCGTGCGCGACGTCGTCGGCGGAGAGGGCGTCTTCGCCGGAGATCGCGATCACGGCGCGGACCGGCCCCGCCACGAAACCCGTCAGCGGCACCGTCTCGCCGGCCGGAGTTCCGGGGTCGACCTGGACGGTCCGGCGCGCGGACGCGCCCCCTGCACCGTCGATCTGGAGGACCACGACGCCTCGATCATCATCCTCCGCCGGATGACGGACGACTTCGATGAACGCTTCGAAACGGCCCGGATCGGACGGTAGCGGGCGTACGTCGAAAGCGGTGATCCCGGCGTTCGGCGCCGGTTCGAACACGGAGATTCGCTCGACTCCCTCCGGCGCCTCCGGTACGTAGACGCCATCTCCCACGAAGATGACGTCGGCCGTCAAAGCAGCTTCCGAGCCGGACCCGAGAAGGTCGGCGACATCGGGGAAGCGGTGGTCCCGGCCATAGACCGGGCCGAGATCCTCGAGGGCCTCGAGCGCCTCCCGCTTGCCGATGAAGGAACGTCCGCCGCGGTCTCCCGCGGTGTCCAGCAGCAAGAACTCGCTCGTTTCCGTGCTGCCGGCAAAGATGCGCCGCACCTGCTCCGCCGCCTGCTCCCAGCGAGTCCCACCGTCGGGAAGCGCGGCCTCCATGCTCGGCGCGGTGTCCATCACCACGACGATCCGGCCGCCCCGGGTGGCGCCCTCGGGAAGCGGCTGGGCAACCGCGAGGATCACGGCGAGTCCGGCCAGCAGCGCAATCACCAGCGAAACGAGCCAGCGCCAGAAGTCCTCGCGGCGCCGGCGTTCGTCCAGCACCCGCCGCCAGATGAGGTTCGAGGGAACCACCACCGGCTGGGGTTCCGGCCGCACCCAATACAGCACCACGATGATGCCGGCGGTCAGCAGGACGCCGAGGGCGATCAGCAGCGGGGCGGCGCCGAATCCCATGGTGACCCGCGGCTACCGGATGAACCGGTCCGTCTTGAAGATCGCCATGACGGCGTCCTCGAAGGGCTCACCGCTGTTCGCGACACAGAAGCCGAATCCGTAGCGGGAGCAGTACTCCTCGACCTTTTCCTGGTGCTCGGCGAGCGCTTTCTGGTAGCGGTCCAGCAGCCTCGGGGTGACCCGGACCCGGCGCTCGGAACCGTCCTCGCTGTCGGTGAGCAACGCCTCGTCGGGGAGCGCCGGTTCGAGCTCCTCCGGAGTGAGCACCTGCACGACGAACATGTCGTGTTTCTGGTGGCGGCAGGCGTCGAACGCCCCCAGCAGGTCTTCCTCGTCCATGAGGTCCGAGAGCACGACCGCCAGTCCGCGCTTGCGGCGCGAGCCGAAGAAGGACCGGAAACAGGCCGAGAGCGACGTGGCGCCGCCAGGGTCGCCCGCATCCAGAAACCGAAAGGCGCGGAATATCTGGTTCCGTCCCCGTTTCGGCGCCATCCACCCGTCGATCTTCTTGCCGTACCAGACGATCGAAATGAGATCGTGATTCATCAGGCCGATGTAGGACAGCGCCCCGGCCATCTTGCGGGCGAAGTCGAACTTGGGAGGGTTCCCGAACGCCATGGACGCGCTACGGTCGACGAACAGGTACACGGGCAGGTCCGCTTCCTCGTCAAAGATCCGCAGGACCAGCTTGTCGAGCCGGAGAAACGCCTTCCAGTCCACGTCCCGCGTGTCGTCCCCGTCCACGTAGGGCCGGTAGTCGGCGAGTTCGATGCCGGATCCCCGTTTCCGGGCTCGATGCTCACCGCGGTGCCGGCTCGGGAGCATCCGGGTGGCCATGAGCTTCAGGTACTCGAGCCGCTCCATGAAGTCATTGTCGAAGAGCGTGTTCGAATTGCTCATGCCGGCCTGTTGTGCGCCCGGGGGTCGAACGTCTTCCCCGGGGCTCTAAGCGCCGGGCGGATCGATCGTGGCGATGATCTCGCGAAGGATGTCGTCGGTGTCCACCTTGTCGGCCTCTCCCTCGAAGTTGAGCAGCAGCCGGTGGCGGAGCGTCGGAAAGACGCTGTCCCGGATGTCCTCCGCGGAGACGTGCACGCGGCCGGCAAGGAGCGCCCGGAACTTCCCGGACAGGACGAGCGCCTGGGTCCCCCGCGGGCTGGCTCCGAACTTGACGTAGCGGTTCGTGAGCGCGTGCGCGTACTTCGACCCCGGATGGCTCCCCATGGTCAGCCGGATGGCGTAGTCCTCGATGGGGCGGGCAACGGGAACCGACAGCACGGTGTCCCGCATCTCCAGAACCTCCTCCCGGGTCACCATCGGCCGGGCTTTCAACTCTTCGACCGTCGTCGTCCGCTCCACGATTTCCCGCAGTTCGTCCTCGCTCGGGTATCCGATCCGCAGCTTCATGAGGAAGCGGTCCATCTGGGCCTCGGGCAGCGGGTAGGTGCCTTCGAGTTCGATGGGGTTCTGGGTGGCCATCACGAAGAAGGGTTCCTCGAGCTTGTAGGTCGTGTTGCCGACCGACACGCTCTTCTCCTGCATGGCCTCGAGGAGGGCCGACTGCGACTTCGGGGTGGCCCGGTTGACCTCGTCCGCCAGCATCAGGTTGCAGAAGATGGGCCCCGGTTGAAAGTCCAGGATCTTGGCGCCGGTGTCCGTCTCCCGAACCACGTTGGTCCCCAGGATGTCGCCCGGCATCAGGTCCGGTGTGAACTGCACCCGGTTGAACTTGAGGTGCATCGCCTCGGAGAGGGTCTGGACGATCTTGGTCTTGCCGAGACCCGGGATGCCCTCGAGGAGCACGTGCCCGCGGGTGAGCAGGCACGTGACGATGCCGCTGATGACTTCCTGGTTGCCGACGATGACGCGTCCGACCTCGGCCTGGATGCGATCGTGGCGATCGCGAAACGCCTCGACCCGGCTTTCGATGTCGAGAGCCGGGTCCGCCAGTGCGGTTTCCGAGGTCATTCTTCTTCTGCTCCTTCGGCGGCGTCCGCCTTGGCCGTCTCGCGGATCATGAGGAAATAAGCGCGGACCAGCGGCCGGAGCCCGGTGGGAATCGGGCGGGTACGGGAAACGGTTTCGTCGGCGTACTCGGAAAGGGAGCTGACCGAGTCGTAGGTGACGGTCGCCTCCTCGCGGCGGCTCTGCCGCTCGATCATCTGTTCGGGAACCGGCTCCTCATCGAGGGGAGTGGGAATGGCCTCCATTTCCAGTTGCACCTCGAGACTGGTCGCGGCGCCGAACACCTCGGATTCACCACCGCCGCCCGGTCCGGTCATGTTTCCCGCCGGGCCGGCATCCATCGGAATCGGCGCTCCCATCTGACCCTCGGCGGCCATCATCTGGACCTGCCCGGAGAGACCGGCTGCTCCCTGGGGCATGCCGGCGGCGGGTTCGCCGCCTTCCCCAGCCTGAGGCTGTCCGCCTTCGCCGTCACCGGGGAACGGCATCTGCTGCGCTTCTCCCTGGCCCTGGCCGTTCATGGCCTGACCGTCCATCGCCTGCATGTTCTCGGCGAGCTGCTGCAGCGCCTCGTCAGCGCTCAACCCGCCCTCCATGAGCTCCATCATCTCCGCGGCTGCCGCGCTCAGGGCGTCGCCTTCCGCACCCGCCTCGAGCGATTCGAGAAGCGCCTGGAGTTCTTCGGGGGTGCTTGCGGAGCGCATGGCTTCGGAAAGACCCTCGAGCCACTCGGAAGCGGTGAGCGAATCCGAATCCATGGCTTCGGCGAGTCCCGCGAGCGCGGCGGACACCTCTTCACTCGTCTCCTGCAGCGCCCGCTCTTCCATCGCCGCGGTCAGCGCGGCCTTGAGGGCATCCATGTCGTCGGCGGACTCCTCGGGGAGCCGCAACTCTCCGGCGCGCAGCTCGGCGAGGATCTCCTCCGGCGACCGGGCGTCCACGCGAGCGTCGGCGGCGTCTTCCAACGCGTCCGGACCGGCGAGCGGATCCTCTCCCCCGGGATCGGCGCCCAGACGGTCGAGTCCGGCAGCGATGCGCGCCCGGAGCGCTTCTGAAACCAGCGGTCCCTGGACGAGCGGGAGGATCACGGCCAAAACGGCCAGCGCGGCGGTCGCCAGGACCGTCGCCCGGGGAACCTGGAAGGGGAGGAGTTCCGCGGCGTCGAGTTCATC
>MPMW01000206.1 GCA_002238705.1 Acidobacteria bacterium bin61
CGCTTTCGGGTGTCAGGCGCCGGGGAGACGGTACTGGACGGACTTGGATTTCGCTACGGCCGCGTCGATGTCCTGCGCGCTGAGCAGGACGGTCGTCTGGACCGTGAGCGCACCCGCCGCGGCGATGTTCAGCGCGAGCGCGGTTGCGGCCGTTTCGTCGGGGACGTCGGCGATCAGGTAGAGGTCGCAGTCGCCGAACGCGTAGTAGAAGCCTTCGAGGCTGCCCCCGACGCTCTCGACGGTCGCACGCAACGCGGCCTCCCGGCCGCTGCCGCCCTCGGCGAGCAGCCCATTCAGGCCTGACTGCGTGTAGTTGGTTCGAAACATGTACTTGGCCATGGCAGTTCCCCTCGCCCCATCGGGCCGGACGGCAGGAGTGTAATCCGGTGGGTCGCCGGACCCGCGGCAACCCGGTTCCTATCCGAAGTCGTCGAAGGCGATGTTCTCCGGCTCCACACCCAGGCTGTCGAGCATCTGGAGGCAGGCCTTGAGCATCATGGGCGGACCGCACAGGTAGTACTCGGCGTCTTCGGGATTCGGGTGGTCCTTCAGGTAGTTGTCGTAGAGGACCTGGTGAATGAACCCGGTGTAGCCGGTCCAGTTGTCCTCGGGGAGCGGTTCGGAGAGCGCCAGCTTCCAGTCGAAGTTCGGATTCTCGGCGGCGATCGTGTCGAAGTCTTCCTGGTAGAAGGCCTCCCGGAGGCTGCGCGCGCCGTACCAGAAGGAGACCTTGCGGTCCGTGTCGAGCCGGCGGAACTGGTCGAAGATGTGGGAACGCATGGGCGCCATGCCCGCTCCGCCGCCCACGAAGACCATCTCGTTGCCGGTCTCCTTGGCGAAGAACTCGCCGAAGGGGCCCGAGATGGTCACTTCGTCGCCGGGCTTCAGCCCGAAGAGGTACGACGTCATCTTGCCTGGCGGAACGTCGGGCATCCGGGGCGGGGGCGAGGCGATCCGGACGTTCAGCAGGATGATCCCCCGCTCCTCGGGATAGTTCGCCATCGAATAGGCCCGCACCACCTCCTCGTTGTCGGCGACGGTCGCCTGGTACTGCCACATGTTGAAACGGTCCCAGTCGTCCCGGTACTCATCCTCGATGTCGAAGTCCCCGTAGCTCAGGTCGTAGGGCGGGCACTCGATCTGGATGTAACCACCCGCCCGGAAGGGGACCTCCTCCCCGGCGGGCAGCTCCAGCACGAGTTCCTTGATGAAGGTGGCGACGTTGTGGTTCGACCGGACCCGGCACTTCCACTGGCGCACGCTGAACAGCTCCGGCGGCACCTCGATGCTGACGTCCTGCTTCACCTTGACCTGGCACGAGAGCCGGACGCCCTCGCGTTCCTCGCCCCGGGTCAGGTGGCTGCGCTCGGTCGGGAGTACGGCGCCCCCGCCGTCGAGCACCCGCAGCGTGCACACCCCGCAGCTCCCCTTGCCGCCGCAGGCCGAGGGAATGAAGAGCCCGTTGGCGGCGAGGGTTCCAAGGAGCGTGCCCCCCGCCGGGGTGCAGACGTCGTGCTCCGGGTCGCCGTTGATGCGGATCGTGACCTCGCCGGTGGCCACCAGCCGTTTCCGCGCGTAGAGGAGCACCACCACGAG
>MPMW01000019.1 GCA_002238705.1 Acidobacteria bacterium bin61
GAACACGATCGGACACCTGATGCCGGAGCGGTCCGCCACGCCATAACGCGTCGGAGCGCCGGCCTCTGGCCGGCATCGCCCGCCGACAGACGGGCGAAACCGCGTAGGGCCGCTCACGCCAGCATCGCCCACAAGACCCGACCGTCGCGGAACGCGAACGCGAACGCCGCCCTTCCCTCCCGATTCCGGCAGATACGATCCCCACGCCTTCCCGTGCCTGGAGCCGAACCCGACCGCCGTCTCCCCCTCGACCCGCCGAAAGTCGGCCAGCTCGTCCAGGTGCGCCAGCGGACCTGGCTCGTCGAGGAAGTCACAGAGGCCCCGGCGCCCGACCATTCCGCGCGCGTGGCCCTTGCCTGCGCCGACGACGACGCCCAGGGCGAGGAACTCGAAGTCTTCTGGGACTGCGAACCCGACCGCCACATCGTGGAAGGCGAAGGGTGGTCGTCCCTCGGTGAGCGCGGCTTCGACTCTCCCCGTCGCTTCGCCGCCTACGTGAACACGCTCCGCTGGAACTCGGTCACGGCCACCGATCCGCGCCTCCTCCAGTCCCCCTTCCGGGCCGGGATCAAGCTCGACGCCTACCAGATGGAGCCCCTCCGCATGGCGATGGAGATGCCGCGCGTACGGCTCTTCATCGCCGACGACACCGGGCTCGGCAAGACGATCGAAGCGGGCCTGATCGCCCGCGAACTCCTGTTGCGGAAGAAAGTGCGGACCATCGTGGTCGCCGCGCCCGCCTCCGTCCTCGAACAGTGGCGGGCCGAGATGGAGGAGCGCTTCGGCCTCCGCTTCGAGATCCTCGACCGCCGCTACTTTGCCCGGATGCGCCTCGACCGGGGCTACGGTGTGAACCCCTGGCGGACGCACAGCCGCTTTCTCGTCTCCCACAACCTGCTGGTGAGCGACACCTACGCCCAGCCGATGCGGGAGTGGCTCGGCGACCGCCTCCCCGGCAGCCTGCTGATCCTGGACGAGGCGCACCACGCCGCGCCGTCGAGCGGCGGGGGGTTCGGCACAGCAATCCAGCGCACCCAAACGGCCCCCCACGCCGCGCCGTCGAGCCGCGGGCGTTACGGCATCGAATCCAAGCTCACCAAGGCGGTCCGCGAGATCGGAGACGCCTTCGAGCACCGGCTGTTCCTCTCCGCGACCCCCCACAACGGCCACTCGAACAGTTTCTCCACCCTGATGGAGCTTCTCGACCCCTACCGCTTCACCCGCGGGGTAAGGGTCACGGGGCGGCAGGAGCAGGCGGCGCTCCGCGCGGTCATGGTCCGCCGCCTCAAGGAGGACATCCGGGAAACGCAAGGCGGCTTTCCGAAGCGCATCGTGGAGCCGGTGGTGGTGGACGGCCTGCCGGAGGGCGCTCCGGAGCTCGTGCTCTCGAAGCTCCTCGACAAGTACCGCGGCCTCCGGGAGGAGCGGTTCCGGGTCGCGACCCGCAGCCAGCAGTCGCTTGCCACCCTATTGACGGTAGGACTCCAGCAGCGGCTCCTTTCCTCGATCGAGGCTTTCGCTCGGTCTCTCGCGGTCCACCGCGAGACCGTCCGGCGACAGTGGGAGCGAACCGATGGGAGCCGGCAAGGCCAGACCTCGGCTCAGAGCGTGGGGGAAGCGTTCGTCCGGGTCGCCGGCCCGGACGACCAGGAGAACGACTTCGTTGGCGATTTCGAGAACGAGGACGCCACGGAGCACGCCGCCGAAGCGGCCGCGGCCGAGGAACGCGCCGAGATCGAGGCTCTGGACCGTGCCGCTGAGGCGGAGACCTCCCGGGATGCGGCGGCCCGATCGCTCTGGGATGAGGAGCAGAGGCTCCTCACCCGAATGGCGCAGATCGCCGACGCGGCGCGCGGACTCCCCGATGCGAAGACCCAGCGACTGCTCGACTGGATTCGGGAGAACCTCTGCCCCGGACTGCCACGCTACGGACAAGCCGCCACGGGCGCACCCGCCCGTTGGAACGACCGCCGCGTCCTGATCTTCACCGAGAACCGAGAAGGTACGAAACGCTACCTGCGGAAGATCCTGGAAGCCGCCATCGCGGGCACGGAACGCGCCGAAGAGCGCATCGAAGTGATTGACGGCCTCGTCGCGGGCGCGCGCCGCCGCGAGATCCAGCGCCGGTTCAACGCCCCGCCCGCCGAGGATCCACTCCGCATCCTGCTCGCCACCGACGCCGCCCGCGAGGGACTGAACTTCCAGGCCCACTGCACCGACCTCTTCCATTTCGACCTGCCGTGGAACCCCGGCCGCATCGAGCAGCGGAACGGGCGCATTGACCGCAAGCTTCAGCCCGCCCCGGAGGTTCGCTGCCGCTACTTCAAGCTGCCGCAGCGCCGCGAGGACCGGGTGCTCGACGTGCTGGTGCGGAAGACCGAGACGATCCAGAAGGAACTGGGCAGCCTCTCGAAGGTGATCGAGGACGACATCGAACGACGCCTAAAGGGCGGAATTCGCCATCGCGACGCCGCACAGCTCGCCCTCCGGATCGAAGCGGCGGACCTCGACGCCGCCCGCCGCCGGATCGCCGAGGAAGAACTCGACGCCGCCCGCCGCCGCACGGACGCGCTCGAAGCCGCCAACATGGAGTGCCAGGACCTGCTCGACCGGTCCCGGCGCTGGGTCGGGTTCGAGGACGATGCGTTCCGCGACGCGCTTTCCTGCTCCCTCGAGATTCTGGGAGCCGACCCGCTACGACGCCGCACGGACGCGAACGGCGGGGCACTCTGGGATTTCCCGTCGCTCACCCACCAGAGCGGCTGGGAGGCGACGCTCGATGCGCTCCGCGTCCCCCGGAAGCCCGACCAGAAGCTCACCGACTGGCGGGAGAAGGCCCCCGTGCGCCCCGTCGCCTTCCGGGACGCAGGACGGCTGACCGCCGACCGCGTCCATCTGCACCTTGAGCAGCGGGTCGCCCGCCGGCTGCTCTCCCGCTTCCGCGCCCAGGGGTTCATCCACCACGACCTCTCGCGCGCGTGCCTGGTCCAGACCGCGGACTCCATCCCCCGGATCGTCCTCCTCGGCCGGCTCGCGTGCCTGTCCCCGCCCCCGGCCTCCCCCCCCGGGATCGTCCCCCCCGGCGGCCTTTGCCTCTTCGGCAGCCGTGCCGAACGCCTCCACGAGGAACTGACCTTCGTGACCGCCCGCTGGACGCCGCCCTCCCGCCGCAACGGCCCGCTCTCCCCCTACGGCCGGGACGCCGAGCGGTTCACCCTGGACCTTCTGAATCGGTCGCTCGCGCACCCGGGTGGCGAGCCGCGCCCCGAGATCGCCAAGCGGCTGCGGGAGACCGCCCAGCGGGACATCACCGCGCTGCTCCCGCACCTCGAACGCGACGCACAGGACCGTGCCCGGCGCGCGACCGAAGCCCTCCGGGCGCGCGGCGAAAAGGAAGCGAGGGAGCTCGATGCGGCGCTCACCCGCCAGCGGAACCGGGTCGCCGAGGAACTCCGCCGCCACGAAGAGGGCGAGGCCGTCCGGCAACTCCGCCTGTTCGACACCGAGCAGGAAAAACGGGAACTCCAAGCCAACATGGCGGCGTGGCGGCGGCGGATCGAGCGGTTCGACGCGGACCTTGCCGCCGAACCGCAGCGCATCCGCGATTTCTACGAGGTGAAGGCCCCCCGCTTCGAGCCGGTCGGCCTCGCCTGGCTCTGGCCGGACACGAACTGACGCCATGCCACGGATTTCCCCCGAGCAGCGGGCGCACCGGAACTGGCTGGCGCTGATCCGTCCGACCGGCCTCGTGGTGGCCGCGCCCGCACTGGCGCGGGCGGCGGGAGGGCTCGAGGCGCGGGACATCGAGGGGCAGCGTCGCCTGCGCGAATGGCTGGAAGAGTTCGCCAATGAGTCGGGGATCGGGACGAACCCCCCGGTCGCCTTCCGCACCTTCGCGGAATCGATCCTGGAATGGAGCTTCGCGCCCGAGTGGTACGCGGTCCGCAACGAACTCCCGCCTGACCTGCCGGCGGTCCCCCTTCCCGAGTACCGCGAGACCCTGTTCGCGTCCTTTGCGGTACGCGAGCCGGACGCTCGTGGCGCTTCCGCTGACGCGGCGAACGGCCCGTCCCCGTGGCAACTCGCCGTCACCCTCTACGGCCGGAACCAGGATCTGGACAAGCCCTTCCTGGGCGGAGGCCGGCTGAACGAGAGCCCGAACGGGCGGATGGAACGGCTACTTCGCGCGACGGGCATCCCCGCTGGGGTGGTGTGGGGCGGCAGACGGATCCGGCTCGTCTCCGCGCCCCGGGGAGAGAGCTCCGGCTTCATGGACTTCGTGCTGGACGAGATGGCCGAAACCGCCGGACGGCCGCTGGTCGCCGCGCTCCGCCTCCTGCTGCGCCAGGACCGCCTGCTGTCACTCCCCGCGAACGAACGCCTGCCGGCGCTCCTCAGCGACAGCCGCAAGTACCAGAACGAGGTCAGCGAACGCCTCGCGGACCAGGTCCTTCACGGCCTCTACGACCTGCTGCACGGCATCCAGGCGGCGGACGCGCACCGCGACGGCGCGCTGCTGCGCGACCCGCTCCGGGAGAACCCCGACGACGTCTATCGCGCTCTCCTCACGGTCATCATGCGGCTCGTCTTCCTGCTTTACGCCGAGCAACGCGGCCTGCTGCCCGACCACGACAAGACCTTCGCCGATCACTACTCGCTGATGGCGCTCTTCCAGCGGCTGCGGGAGGACGAGGCGTTCCACCCCGACACCATGGACCAGCGCTACGGCGCCTGGACGCACCTCCTCGCGCTCTTCCGCATGGTCCACGACGGCGCCCGCTCGGGCCGGATGCGCCTCCCGCCCCGCCACGGCGCGCTCTTCAACCCCGACGAGTATCCGTTCCTTGAGGGCCGGATCGCCGCCGGGGGAAGGCAGATCCACGAGCGGATCGCACCGCCGCTCGTGTCCGACGGGACCGTGCTCGCGGTGCTGAAGAAGCTGCTGGTCCTCGATGGGGAGCGGATTTCCTACCGCGCGCTCGACGTGGAACAGATTGGCTCGGTGTACGAAACGATGATGGGCTTCCGGCTGGAGACGGCCGCGGGGCCGTCGGTGGCGGTGAAGTCGCCGAAGAAGCACGGCGCGCCGAGCGTCGTGAACCTGGAGACGCTTCTCGCGGAGCCCTCCCGGTCACGGGGCCGTTTCGTGCAACAGGCCACCGACCGCAAACTGACCGATCGGGTCCTGAAGGCGGTCGCCGCGGCGACCAGCCTGGAGAAGCTCCACGCCGCGCTCGATCCCGTGGTGGACCGCAGCACCACACCGGACATCGCGGTGGCGGGTTCGCTCATCCTCCAGCCGAACGAGGAGCGGCGGCGCTCCGGCTCACACTACACCCCTCGCGCCCTGACCGGACCCATCGTCCGACGCACGCTGGAACCGATCCTCGCCCGGCTCCGAGAGGCCGCCGGCGGCAGCGCCCCGCGCCCGGAGGCGGTCCTCGACCTCAAGGTCTGCGACCCGGCGATGGGCTCCGGCGCGTTCCTCGTGGAGGCATGCCGCCAGTTGGGCGACGCGCTCATCGAGGCATGGAAGGTCCACGGCGGGCGACCGGAGGTTCCCGCCGATGAGGACGAGATCATCTTTGCCCGCCGCCTCGTAGCCCAGAAGTGCCTATACGGCGTGGACCGCAACCCACTCGCGGTGGACCTCGCCAAGTTGTCCCTCTGGCTCGTCACGCTGGCGAAGGACCACCCGCTTACCTTCGTGGACCACGCGTTCCGGGCGGGGGATTCGCTGGTCGGGCTCTCCCGGAAGCAGATCGGCGCGTTCGACTGGGAGGAGGGCGGCGGCGATTTCGTCGCGCTGATGGCCCGCGAGGCGGTCAAAAAGGTGGGACGTCTCCGGCATCAGATCCGGGAGGCGGGCGAGGAGGTCCCCGACCACAGGCGCCGGGCGCTCTGGAAGGATGCAGAGGCCGAACTGTCGAGCGTCCGGCTCTACGGGGACCTTGTGGTCGCGGCATTCTTCGAGGAAGCGAAGCCAGCCGCAAGGGAGTGGGAGCGGAAGCGCCTGGCGGCGGACGTGCGGAACCGGCGTGCCGAGGACCACCGGAGTTGGATCGAAGGGCTGCGCGAGGGGAGTCCTCCACTCGCGCCATTCCACTGGGAGATCGAGTTCCCGGAGGTCTTCGACCGGGAGAACCCGGGGTTCGACGCGTTCATCGGCAACCCGCCGTTCCTTGGCGGCAAACGGATCAGCACGGTCCAGGGAACGGGCTATCGGGACTGGCTCTCGGAGATCCACGAGGGAGCGAGCCGGAACACCGACCTTGCGGCGCACTTCTTCCGCCGCACGTTCCAACTGCTGCGGCAGGACGGAACCCTCGGCCTGATCGCAACGAACACAATTGCGCAGGGCGATACCCGGTCAGGCGGCCTCCGCTGGATCTGCGAGCACGGCGGCGAGATCTACGACGCGACCCGCCGCTACAAGTGGCCGGGGCAAGCCGCGGTGATCGTGAGCGTCGTACACATCGCCAAGGGTGCTGTCCGCATCCCGAAACGGCTTGACGGACAACCCGCCGACCGGGTGACTGCGTTCCTGTTCCGGAGCGGAGGCCACGCGGACCCGGTCGCTCTCCGAGCCAATGCGAACCGCGCCTTCAACGGCATGTTCCTTCGGGGAATGGGGTTCACGTTCGATGACACCGACAAGAAGGGTGTCGCGTCATCGCTTTCGGAAATGCGGCGGCTGTTGGCACAGAATCCGAGGAACGGCGATGTGATTCTTCCGTTCATCGGGGGCGATGAGGTGAACGCCAGCCCCACCCACGCGCACCACCGCTACGCCATCAACTTTCGCGACTACCCCCTTCGCCGAATGCAATTGGACGCGAACTGGGCGAGCGCTACGGAAACCCGGCTTCGTGACTGGCTCCGAACCGGGATCGTGCCGCTTGACTACCCGAAACCGGTCGCAGCGGATTGGCCGGATCTCTTGCAAGTCGTGGAACAGCGCGTGAAACCAGAACGCAACGATGCGAACCGAAAGGCGCACCGAGAACGGTGGTGGCGGTATGCAGAAACCCGACCCGGACTGCGCGCCGCCGTGAGTGGACTCGATCGCGTGTTGGCCGCCTCGCAAGTCACTACGCACCTCGCATTCACAGCGCTACCCGGAGGATGTGTTTACGGGCATACCCTGTACGTTTTCCCGTTCGCGAGCGATGCCGCGTTCTGTTCGCTCCAGGCGCGGCCTCACGAGATTTGGGCGCGCTTCTTCTCGTCGTCATTGGGCGACGGACTTCGCTACACCCCTTCCGATTGCTTTGAGACCTTCCCCTTCCCGGACCGCTGGGAGTCCCGCCCCGATCTCGAAGCCACCGGCAAGGCGTACTACGACCACCGCGCCGCCCTCATGGTGGCGAACAACGAGGGTCTGACCAAGACCTACAACCGCTTCCACGACCGCTATGAAACGGACCCCGGCATCGTGAGGCTCCGCGAACTCCACGCCGCCATGGACCGTGCCGTCCTCAACGCTTACGGCTGGACCGACATCCCCACCGACTGCGACTTCTTTCCGCTCCACCCGAACGACCCCGAGGAGTCGGAATCCGGCCGCCGCGCCACCAGAACGTACCGCTACCGCTGGCCCGACCCCGCCCACGACAAAGTTCTCGCCCGCCTCCTTGACCTCAACACCCGACGCGCCCGTAAGGAGGCGTCGAAGCACGATGACCGGTGATTCGGCCGCAAGAGACGTGATCAGGTCCCTTGCACTGACACAGGAGCTCGAAACCTCGGTCGAGCTAATGCAACGCGGCTTTCGGGCTCTCCAAGAAATCGATATGGGCAACGACTTCTACCACCTGCCCCATCAACTCTTGGCCAGCGGCCTCGAACGATTCATGAAGTGCTACATCTGCCTCGTGCACAAGGGCGCGGATGGCCGATACCCTGGAATCAAGACGTTTGGGCACGACCTCATCAAGTTGTTCGATCACATCACCGAACGCTGTTTCAGTGTGAGAACACCGGCGCTCAAGGAAGACCGGCAACGCATCACCGCCGATCCAAACCTGAGGAGAATACTTGTCATCCTCACCGACTTCGGGAAGCTCGGTCGCTACCACAACCTGGACGTTGTTGCGGGTGTCGAAGAGGATCGTATCGATCCGCGACAGAGGTGGGAAGAGCTGGAGTCCGAGCTCTTGGATCCGACTCCGTATCTGTCTGACGCACAAAGAATGTACGACGATTACTACCCAAAGTTGAACGCGTTGATCGTCGGCCGCATCGAGGGATTGCTCCGAGGCATCGCCAGACAGTTCACTCTGGGCGGCCACCTGGATCCCGAAGGTGCCCTCCGCAGCATGTGGCCAGTCGTTTCGAGCTTTGCCCTGCTGCAGGATCTGGGGACAACGGACTACCGGCCATCCATCGAATCTCAACGACGCTCACCCTGCGTCTGGAAAAGAGAGCCGCGGCGTCGGTTCGGCAAGCATCCGGCCAGAATTGTTTGCGCGGAGCAGTTCGAGGGTGAGTGGCCGTTCAGGTTTGACAAAGTGAAGGTTGAGTGCCGAGAGCGAATCTTCGCCATCGTGTACGTCGAAGGCTATGCGTTTGGATTGAACGGTGCGGCGAGGAGTCGGTTCAACTACCCGGATCCGCACGAAGCCGGCGTAACCATCCTTGGAAGATCGATCGGCCCCTTCATTGACATGGCCCTCGCTCTCGCAAGACCGCCATGATCGCAGGCTTCGCGAACCGGAGAACCGAGGCCTTCTATCGGGGCCGCCGGATCGCCGCCTTTCTCGGGCTTCGCCCGGACCGCGTCGCGTAAGCTGGACCAGCTAGACGCCGCCACGGGACTCGGCGACCTGGCGAGACCCGGCAACTGCCTGGAGGCGCTTCGGGGCCGGCGAGCCGGCCAGTGGAGCATTCGAATCAACAACCAGTGGCGCATCTGCTTCGAGTGGCCGGACGGGAGCAGCGGCCCGACGGAAGTCGAAATCGTGGACTACCATTGAACCGGAGGCACACCATGCGCGACCCCATCCATCCTGGCAAAACGCTGCGTGAGGACCTCGACGCCCTCGGCATGAGCCCGGCAGAGTTGGCCCGGCGGATCGAGGTGCCGGTGAACCGCATCACGGAGATTTTGAGTGGCCGGCGCTCGGTCACCGGAGATACGGCGCTGCGCCTGGGGCGCTTCTTCGGCACCTCGGGCGAGTTCTGGCTCAACCTCCAGAAGCTCTACGAACTGCGGCGCGCGGAACAGAGAAGCGGCGCGGAGATCGCGCGATTGCCAACTCTGGATGCTGACCGGGAGCTGCACGCCACGAGCTGACCGGCGCGGGTCCTTCGATGATCCGACTCGGTAGCGCATCCCCAGTGACCACGCGGGTCTCCGTCCGGCCCCAGTTGCTGCGTTGGGCGTGCGAACGCGGCCACATCCAGCCGGAGGCTCTCGCGCAGCGCTTTCCGCGGTTCGCAGAGTGGGAAACCGGTGAGAAACAGCCAACCCTCCGGCAGTTGGAGGCCTTCGCTCGGGCGTCGCGCACCCCCATCGGGTTCTTCTTCCTCTCCGAGCCGCCGAAGGAGCGCATTCCCATCCCGGACTTCCGCACCATCGCGGACAAGCCGGTCGGACGGCCCAGCGCCGACCTGCTGGACACGATCTACCTCTGCCAGCAGCGGCAGGCGTGGTACCGCGAAAACGCCCGCATGGAGGGGGAACCGCCGCTGGACTTCGTCGGCTCGGGGAGCCGTTCCGACGCCATCGAGGCCGTCGCAGACCAGATCCGCACGGCGCTTCGGTTCGACCTCGAAGAACGGCGCCGCCTCTCTTCCTGGGCAGCGGCGCTTCGACGCTTCATCGATCAGGCGAACGACCTCGGCGTACTCGTCATGGTCAGTGGCGTTGTCGGGAGCAACAACCGCCGCCGACTCGACTACCGGGAGTTCCGCGGCTTCGCCCTGGCGGACGACCTCGCGCCAGTCATCTTCGTGAACGGCACCGATTCGAAGGCGGCCCAGATGTTCACACTGGCGCACGAACTCGCGCACATCTGGCTCGGCGAGTCCGCCCTCTCCGACAGCGAAGACCGCGTCGTTCCCGACCACGGGACGGAGCGTTTCTGCAACCAGGTCGCGGCGGAAATCCTCGCCCCGCTCCATGTGGTCCGGGACGAACACCGCGCGGCCGCACCGATTCAGACAGAGACCTCGCGGCTCGCCCGGCGTTTCAAAGTGAGCACGCTGGTGGTGCTACGGCGCCTCCATGAACTCGGCGCGCTCACGAGGCAGCAGTACCGGGACGCCTACAACGAAGAACTGAACCGCTTGCGCGCCATCGCCCAGAACTCTGGCGGCAACTTCTACGCCAGCGCCGGCGCGCGCGTCAGCAAGCGGTTCGCCCGCGCCGTCCTGGCCGCAACCCTGGAAGGACGCTCGTCCTACACGGACGCGTTCCATCTGCTCGGCTTCCGCAAGATGGCGACCTTCACCAAGCGGAGTCGTCGGCTGGGCCTGACCTCGTGATGGCCTACCACCTTCTGGACGCCAACGAACGACCCGAACGTCCGACCTGATCTGCGACGAAGGGTCCCACATGCACTACCCACCCAATCGCCCCCGCATCCCGCTTGATGTCCACTGGGCGGAGTACTGGCAGGCGCTCCGGCAGTGCGACACCTGGTGGAAGCGCGGCCCTAAAACCTTCTCGGTCTTTCCGCCCGGCGACAGTTGGGTCGGGGTGATCCGGACGCTCCGCCCCTCCATGAATCAGGACTGGTCCCGCTTCGACCCCCTCCACCAGAAGCGACTTCTCGGATGCGCTGCCAAGGCCGACGACAACTGGGCACTCCTCGGCAACATGCTCGGTTTCGCCATCAGGCCCGTGTTCGGAGACGCCGAGACCATCCGAAGCATCGAGACCGTCGTCAAGAGCGTCATCGCCGAAGATGCCGTCTTCCCGGACGCCGCCGCCTCCGCGTACGCGCGCCTGACCGCGCTTGATGGCATCGGCCCCGCTATCGCCACCCGCCTCCTTGCCGTCGCACGTCCCAATCGGTGCGTCTCATGGAACAGTGCCTCGTCAGGAGGGCTGGCTACCTACGCCGCATCCGTACCACCTGCGTCCACAGAGCGGAACTTCTACGGCAGGTTGCTCCGCGGGATCTACGCGCAGCCCTGGTTCTCGGAGCCCCCATCCGGTTTCGAAAGCCGGGGAGAAAGGCAAGCCTGGTCCATGCGCGTCGCCCTGCTGGACGCGTTCATCTATTGCCCCAGGACACCCTGAACGTCGTGACAGACCTCCCGAACCCTTTCGCCGACCTCTTCAGTACGCCAGAGCCAGAACCGCCACGCGTCAGCAGCCTCACGCTCGGGGAAGAGAGCCGTCTCGAACGGCTGTTCGGGATGTCTCGTGGACATGTGCTTGGTTTCGCCACGATTCGGAGCTTCCAGGAGTTTTTCGCCGAGAGATTCGAGATTTCAATCTACGGTAATCCAGATGAGGACAAGTACGGCTTCAAGGGCAACTCGAGAGCGAATCGGTTGCGGGCTCTGTGGCACATCGAGCCCGATCCTGTGGCCGCGAAAGTGATCGCCGCACTAATTGACCAAGCCGAACAAGCGGAGGATGCCCCCGATCCAGACTTGGTAGAGGACTGCCGTCGGATCGTGTCTCGGCTCCGCCGTGACGAGGCGTCTTTCGACGATCTCGTCGGGAATTACATACGAGATTAGCCCCAGGGGAAGGGTAGGGTAGCGAGTTAGCGCCGGAACTTCCGTCCCTTGTTCTTGTTTTCGTCCGGGTCCACGTAGACGAGCTTAGCGATCATTCCTGCTTCCACGGGCGCGTATTCTGAGAGGATCCGAGCCTTGGAGAAGCGGCCCTCTGCACTGCTAACCTGGACTCGCGCCACCAGTTCTTCGGAACTTCCGAGGACTTCGCCGGTGGCGGGGTCCGTAAAGGTTTCTCCCTCGGAATAGATGTGGAGAGTGTCACCGTTGACCAGCAGGCCGTCCCCGTAGTTCAAGATCAATTCAGTGTCGGCTGTCTTGGCGGCTACGCGAATCGGATACACGCTCGATACCACCATGAAGGTGATGTCGCGCGCGGCCATTCGCATGACGTTGCCCAAGAGTTGCGCGGCATCGTCCTTCACGCGAGCGCCAACCCCTTCTATAGCGAATCCACGAGATCCGTCCGCTTCCACGCTCACGCTCTCCGCTATAGCCGTGGTTCCGTTCTCCGCGTCCAGCACCCGAATATCAACAGCCATGTTTGCCTTCTTCTTGGCTGTTCCGAAGCCGCCGAAACCCGCTACTTCTTCAGTCGTGCCGTACTGAGTAATCGCGCCGATCACAACGTAGTCCAATCCTGTCAAGTGAAGGTTGGAGTAGCCATCGGTAAGGCCGAAGTCGCCCATACCCTGTTCGGCCAGAATCGCCTCCATGCGGTCCCGTTCGATCACGTCGAACTTCTGCGTTTTCACGAGGGCCGTAGTCAGCATGTCGATAAAGGCTCTGGTGTCCTCTCGGACTCCCCGACCGAAGGCCGAATACCGCTTGTCTCTGTCTGAGTCGGGGGCGCGGTATTCAATGTCGCCAACGCCAATGCGGATTCGTTGCGATGCGGCTTGCTCCTGCGCGAAAGCGGGGTAGCCGATGGCAAGAGTTAGGGCGACTCCGAGGACCGCCCTTGTGGTTTGTAGATACATGTGTCCCTCCTGAATTCTGGCGGACGGAGAAAACCCTCTAGGGGTCACAGTTAGAGACTTCAGACGGTACCCCCCCCCCCCTTGTGCCTTTGTCAAGGGGTTTCCACAGGGGGCCTGGTTTCAGTGTTTTAAGGCCCCCCCCAAATCAAGGAACACCGAAAGCGTCCCCGCGCCCCCTTGTGCCTTTGTCAAGAGGCTTCCACAAGGGGCCTGGATTCAGTGTTTTAGAGTCACGCACGAATCAAGGAAAGCCTGATAGCGTCCCGGAGCCTCCATGTTGCTTCCCCGAAAAATGCTCACCACGCAATCTGCCTACCGCGAGGCCCTACTGGAACACGTCTTCCTGGGAGCCCTGTTGATTCCGTATTGGAAACAGAACTGGCCGCAGCGGATCGAAGTCTCAAGGCCCCGAGTGGACGATGCTGGTTACGACTTGATTCTGGAAGCCAATCGAACAATTCGACACGTCCAACTCAAAGCCTCCTATGAGACCTCCAAGGTGGCTCGGCACGACGTACACGTACGCCTGGCCGAGAAACCTGGAGGCTGCGTGGTCTGGGTTGTCTTTGACTCGGACTTCCGCCTTACCCCGTTCTACTGGTTCGGAGGCAAGGCAGGACAACCCCTACCGGCTATCTCGGGGTTCCCCTACGCGAAGTCCACGCGCGCGGACTCCCTGGGCCGCAAGAAGGACAGAACGAGCCTACATCGGGTACCTAGAAGCGCGTTTAAGCGCGTAGATACGTTGGAACAGATTACGAATCTGTTGTTCGACTAACGTCAGCAAGAATCAACAACATCGCGCCTACCAAGAGCCGCTTATCAGTTGAGCGATCCAGTGGCGAAATTGGTAGACGCGACAGTGTAGGAAGCTGTTATCAGGGAACTGGTGTGTGGGTTCGAATCCCACCTGGATCACTCTATTGTAATCCGATCATGTAAGAGAAGGAGAAGGAGACGCGAGAATATAGAAAACTGAGAACCATCAAACAACACTAGGCTGCGGACCTGAGTTCAACTGCCATTGAACTTCCGTAAGAGGAGAGTCCTGCCTTGAGTCAGATTCTCATACTCTGTTTCTCACCTTCATCTTCGTCTTCATTAGATAAGCAGAACCCCCTACCGTGGGAGGTACCATTTCTTGTTTCTCTATTGGACGCATGATCGTTTATGTCACTCCTACCCTTGACAGGCTACGAATAATGTTGACTATATGAAGAGTGACAACAAGGAAGAAGAAAGCACCCGGTAAGCACTACCGAAACGGAATCTCACTCTTCGATCTGTTCCAACTAGTTCCGAACGAAGAAGCGGCGGAAGAGTGGTTCATCAAGGCACGTTGGCCCAACGGTCCGGTCTGCCCGAAGTGTGGCGGTATTAACATCCATGAGAAAAAGGGCAGAAAACCGCAGAGATTCCGCTGCCGGTCCTGCAAGGGTTACTTCTCCGCGAAGACGGGAACCGCCCTCCATTCCTCAAAGATCAACTATCAGGCTTGGGTTTTTGCCATCTACATGATGGCCACCAATCTCAAGGGTGTATCGAGTATGCGCCTGCATCGGGAATTGACGATCACGCAGAAGTCAGCATGGCACATGGCTCACCGTCTGCGGACAACGTGGCAGAGAACCAGCGCCCCTCTGTTCGGAACGGTGGAGGTTGACGAGACCTACATCGGCGGCAAGGAAGGCAACAAGCACTTCGACAAGAGGCTTCCGAGAAACGAGCAAGTGTGGCAGGGGCGGGGCACGAAAGGCAAAGTCATCGTCGCCGGGGCCAAGGATAGGGACTCCAAGAAGGTGAGCATCAGAGTAGTACGCGGAACCGATAGGAAGTCACTCCGGACCTTCGTCCGGGACAACGTTGGCAAAGGATCGGTCCTTTACACTGACCAGCATCAAGCCTACGTGGGAATCCCGACCTACTCACATGACTCCGTGAATCACTCGGTAAAGGAATACGTTCGAGATCAAGTCCACACAAACGGAATCGAGTCGTTTTGGGCCATGTTGAAGCGGGGATACATGGGAACCTACCATCGTATGAGCCCCAAGCACCTGCCCCGGTACGTCGCTGAATTCGAAGGACGACACAACCAGCGGGAACATGACACTCCAACTCAGATGGTCAGGATGAGCCAGAACGTGGAAGGGAAGCGCCTTCGCTACAAGGATCTGGTCAGGAAGAGAGCTTGGGAAGTGGAACCTGGTGGGGTTTTTGTCAGGCTGAGGTGAGAGCGGGGAAGCTGCTAGGGGCTAATCTCGTATGTAATTCCCATCTCGTCGCCATCGCGAACGTAGAGAACCTGAACCAGCTCCAGGATCAACTCGCCCGGGCCAGGGAGCGAGCGCGTGACGATCCAGATCTCGCTATCGGCACAGCCAAGGAGATCGTCGAGACTATCTGCAAGACAATTCTCGGCGACTGCGGGAGGTCTCCGCCCCACGCCTCAAACTTTCCGCCCCTCCTGAGAGCAACCCTGACGGCACTTGACCTGGTGCCGGAAGCCGTTCACGCATCCCAACGCGGGACGGACACGGTCAAGCGAATTCTGGGTAGTCTGGGCTCCGTGGGAAACGGCTTGGCCGAGCTTCGCAATCTCTATGGAACGGGCCACGGGCGTCACGGAACGGCCGGTGGACTCCAACCCAGACACGCACGCCTCGCCGTGGGCGCCATGTCCGCACTTGCCGTCTTCCTGTTCGAGACTCACGAGGCCAGAAAGTCGCCGAGCGGATCTGGAGATGGTGCCAACAAGAGGTGAGACGAGGCACCGCCACGGTGCGTCGGCGGCGCTCCTCGCCGTTCACGGACGGGTGAAGATTACGATGCTTTCACGCGAAGCCCGACGTCCGTACTTCCCCATCTGCTGCGCGCTATTGCCTCTCCACCGTACGGCGCGAATCTCGTCGCACCGCAACCCGGCCTGTTCGCCTACCTCAGCGGTGAATTCGTCCACCAACAGATCCGCGCCGTAGTATCTTGCGTTCCCGACGACATACGCCACCCGGCCGCCATCCCGACAGACCCGGACGACTTCACGCAAACTGAGGTACATATCGAGAAAGTACCCTTCCAACATCCTCCTTACTCGCACTTCAGCACACTTCGCCACAATCTCCGCCAACCGCTCTGGCGGTTGATAACCGTTCGCAGCAGTTCTATTGGGCCGTGCCTCCGGGTGTGAATGAAATGACTGATACCTGAGTGCCCGATTCTCGTGCCAATTCTGAAATGCGAACATCAGCTCGACCCCGAAAATCCGAGTGTAGTCGTGACGATTCGGATACGGTGGCGAGCTGATGACCGCAGTGTATTCGCCATCCGTCGCTGGCAGCGACCGCGCGTCTGCGACGCTCGCCGACCATCTGTCTTGCTGTGGCTCTGGCTCCTCGTTCAGGTCTGACAGCATCACGCTCACCTGTTCGCGCAGGAGGTCTGCCGCACGCTTAGCATTCATTCCCTGATTGGTCCATCGCAGCCAACCACCGTTCGCAACCGCATGACTCAGGCGCGGCACGATGGCCAGGATCGCCAGCTCAAAGAACTCGCGCTGGGCATCCGGCCAATCCATGGATTTCACCGCGGCCCACAGGAGATCGAGAATCTCCAAGCGACCGTCCGGAAGCGCATTGCGAACAAGTTCTGGGTAGCGCCTGTGTAGCGCCGTCGACGGTCGCTCTTCGAGAAACTCCGTCAGCACCTTCCACCGAGCTTCCATCACGCGCTTGGAATACGGTCGCACCTTACTGTTGCACGCGAGCACCGACAAAGGCGAAATGTCGAAACCGTCGCAGGGAATCCCCAAGGTCTTGGCGCTCAGGAGCGTCGTCCCAGATCCAGCAAATGGATCCAGAATTTTGTCATCCTGCTTCAGGTTCCACTCTTCCGCCAATGCCTCAACGAGCGCCCCACTGAAGCTATGCGGAAACAAGAACCAACGATGTCTTTCAGAATGCTTCGCCGCCCGCGGCGTCACCCATCTCCTCCATCCGCCGCGCTCCGTGACATTCCACTCCATGTCGGATCAAACCAACTCCGGATTGACGGTCCCACCAGCGCTTACCGTGTGGGCACGAGGGAACAGCGGATCCCCGCTTGTCGGGTCCACCGCCACGCGATGCCGAAGACGCTCTCGGATTGCTCGAAACCGCATCACCTCCGCTGCGCTCCCTCCGTCGCTCGGGTTGTGCACTCGGTTCACCGTGCTCCGCATTGGACCATCCCCGGTAAACAGGATCTCTGCACCTGCCAGAATGGCGCTCGCATAGACGATGGAGTCCCCCACTTCCAAGTAAACGCCTCCTACTATCTCGCAAGCCAACTCGATAGTGTCCGCAAGATCTCGACGGATCGCCGTCCTGTCCGCAAGTCCAAGCTCCTCCAACCACTCGCCGATCTCGGCTATCCGACCGGCCGTATCCTGCATCTCCTCTGCCGAAACGCGATCGCGAATCTCCCTCTCGTCCAAACGAGACCACATCCTGTCGGGAACTCCCTCCTCTGCCGCGTCAACCACCGCCTTCCCGCGTACGCGACCCACCAATAGCTCCAAATGGGAGATCGGCCCGTAACAGAGGGCAATGTCATGCTCCGATGCGATCTTCACCACTCCAAAACCTACCCGTAGGGACTCCCTCTCCTTCGCGCGACGCGTGCTATCGATTCTCTCCAGCTCCCGCGCCGCCTCATCCATTCCTTCCTGATCTAGGTCTTCCCCTCCATCGCGACAACACCATGGAAACAGTGCCTTCTCCTTCGCGTATCTCAGATAGAGCCCGACATAGTGGAGCATATTCGTGTCCAAGACACCGACTCTCCGGTACGCCGGCTCTTGACTCACGCCTCGTCCTGACCGCGGTCTTCGAGCGGGTAGAGTTCGTCCTCCACCTTCCTCAGATAGAGTTCGTCAAAGGGCAACGACGTACTCGCGTCTGCTTGCGCAACTGCGCGAAAACAGACCTTGACGAGCTTACGTGGATTACTGAAGGTGCTGGATCGGAACGCAACTGCATCCGGAAACGGGAACAAGGAACTCTCACTAAAACCACTGTCGCTCTCGCGGGCCGCCTTAAGGCGGGACAGGAGCAGATCCCGCGCCTCGGGCCAAGATAGTGGAAGGACATCTAACTTGTTGCCTGACATCCGTTCCACTAGGGCCGGATCAAGCGAATTGGTCATGTCATAGGCGTCCGGAGTCATGGAGAGTACGAGCCAGAAGTCGACTCCTTCATCGTGTGTCAGGTTGACGAGCCGTTTCAGCGTGGTGAGATAATCGTAAGCTGCCCGCTTTGTAAGTCTCTTCTGGAGGCCAATTTCCTCGAATTCGTCGATAACGAATGCGGTCCCCCGAGCGTTCATTCCGGCCTCAATCGTCTTCAGAATTGCTCGGAAATAGGCCGCCTCCTCCCCTTCGGGAACTACGCTTCCCTTCTGGCGCGGAACAAAGTCCCGATACTCGAAATATGGTTGCTTGATAACGTCGGTGACGATCCGGGCCAAGCAATGGGCAATTTGTTCATCCGTCGTCACACCGGCCTCAATAATTCCGTCTTGCAGCGGGGCGATTACCTGCGTAGATCCCCGACGTCGAGACCACGCGTTCAAGTACCTCTCGTAGCCTCCGTGAAACAAACTGGGCTGATATCCAGTCGAGTGTGAACCTGCTAGTTCCCAGATGAACTTGGCGAAGTCTTTGCGACCGATCGTGCGAAGGAGCCGATTAGCGAGATCGTAGAACTGAACTCCTGGATTGTCGAAATAGAAGGATCGAATGTGCTTCTCTGGGAACACCTCCGAATTCAGCCATTGAAGCAGGCACGACTTGCCGGATCCATACTCTCCCGCCACGACAAGAGCCTTGACACCGGCTCCCGACTGTAGCGTCTGGATGATCGTATGCGCTCGCCGTTTTGTGCTATCGGGAACGAACAGTGGGGCGCCGGACAGCGGAGGCCCCGTTGCCGCTGGTTCAAACGGGTTATACGCGAGCTTCAGTGCGCTTAGTAGTCCCGGCATGATGACGTGAGGATGGCACGCGGTCGCCAATGATGCCCGCGTGAAGTCGGATGTGTGAAATGTACGGCCCTTTCCCTCGTCGGTAGTAGCGTCGGAGTACCAGATCCTCTTGCATGGGAGAGGTTGCCGTGAGCGTGGCCATGGCGCGAGACGTGGGAATCAGGACCGTGTGATGGTGCCAGTTCTGAACGAGCCAATCGATCGCTCCCAAAAGGGCAGAGATCCGTTGACGACCATCCCGGCAATGGCGAGCGACTAAATCAGAGACCGAGAAAAGTGTCCACTCACCGGAACCACGCTCGGCGAGCAGACCCTGAACGAGCGGCGGCGGGCAGTCGGCGCCGGCGTCAGGAACAGGCCGAGAGACGGGGAACATGGTCGCCAGACCATCCGCGGAGCCTACGTACTCGTCAATGAGGCCCAACTCGTCGCGGGCCCAGTAGCGCACGCCGTAGAGGACTGCTGTGATTTGCGCTGGCAACGAGTAGGCGCGGCGGCGGCCAACTCCAGCAGGCCGGAAAACAACCCGACGGGCCTTGGTAGGACCCTCACGCATCCACTTGACCGGGAGACCTTCACGGCGGAAAACGGAGACAGAGGGAACCGCAGGGGAGCCGGGCATGAAAAAGTCGAAGAAAACCGTCCGGCAGTCCTGATTGTCAAGCACCAACGCCGCGAAGCCGTCTCGGGCGGTGTCGCTAAGCTCGCCACCGTTCGCAGGAGCTGGATGGTTCAGCAGCGCCCGGACGCGCGGATGCTGATCGTTTGGAGACAGGATTCGCCCCTCCCGACTGAGCGCACCCAAGCGAAGCAGAGTCGTGCGGTAGTGGTAGAAGGTGGTAGGCGACGGCACTCCCGGACGCCGGGTCAGCGTGAGTCCGTTCTGGACAACCAACTCGTTGAGTCCGGCGGCCGTCGTGCGACGGTTCGGGGCCGAAGCGGCGGCATGCAGCATCCGATGGAGCCCGGCGAACGAGACGGCGCGCATCCAGAACTGCGTGCTTCCGGAAGCGGCGGTACACTGGCGGGCTCGCTGCGGCATGTCGAAGGATGTCTGACTAGTTTGTACGTTCGGAACTCTACATGCCTCCCGCGCCCGCGGTGATGCCGGATCGGGGCCTCGTCCGGTACAGCTCGCCGGCTCGCAAGTCCACTGCGCCGAGGATGTAGAGCAGATCCAGTCCGAGGACAAAGGGCGTGAAGCCGACGGGCGTGCCGGGTCCCGCCCGGCCGCGCTCCCGCAACCTATCCCACAGCACCCGAGACCGCCATCGGTTGTCCTGACTTCGGCGGTTTCGAGACGGAAGTCATTGATAGCAGGGGCCTGAGGCCTTCACGGGTACACTCCCGGAGGGGAGCGCGAGGGGGCTAAGGGCGGGGGGTGTTGGGGGAGGAGAGGAGGACGGTTGAGCGGCGCAGGGTGAGTCCGACGGTGCGGTAGAGGAGGGTCTGGCAGAAGACTCTGCTGTCCTCAACGCAGCCTCCTCCGCTTACGCCGAGCTCACACAGCTCCACAGCATCGGACCCGCTCGCGCGACCCGCCTCCTGACCCTCGCCCGTCCTGACTGCTGCGTCTCCGTGAACAGCACCTCGGAGCACGCCTTGGCCACCTACGGGGCCGAGGCACCCATCAGATTCACGGACGCGAGGTCCTACGGGAGGTTGCTCCAACGCATCCACCGACAGCCCTGGTTCAGCAGGCCCGAAACCGGATTCGGTAGCCCGGAGGAAAAAGAAGCCTGGTCCATGCGCGTTGCCCTGCTGGACGCCTTCATCTATTCCCCCAAAACGCGCTGACCGCTGCGTGTCCCACACCGGGTCGCCGCGAACGCTGCCGCCGGTGCCTCGATCCCGCATGCGCGGGACCGCAGACGGCCGCCTTCAGTCCCCCTTCCCCGGCGTCCATGCGAGAATCCGAACCCAACGCAACACGGTGACCTGGCATGGCTCTTGACCCCCTTCGGCGGAGGATTCTCCGGGCGGGCGTCCGGGACTACCGGAGCCTCGTGGACTGCGATGTCCGGCTCGCGCCGCTGTCGGTGCTGATGGGGCCGAACGGCTGCGGCAAGAGCAGCTTCCTCGATGCGCTCGGCTTCGTGGCCGAGGCGGCGCGCGGTTCGCTGACCGACCCGCTGCGGCGGCGCGGCAGCTTCCGGGAGGTGGTCACGCGCGGCCGGCCGTTTCCGGCATCCTTCTCGATTGGTCTCGACCTCGCCCTCGCCGAGGGCCGGGCGGAGTACCGGCTGACGATTGGGTCGGGAGACGGCGTGCATTCCTTCGTCGAGCGCGAGCGATGCACTCTGTGGGATAAGGCTGACAGGATGTTGGACAACTTCGAGGTGTCTCGGGGAAGCCTGGTCGAGGCGACCATGCCGGACCCTCCGGAGCCGGTTCCCGACCGCCTCTACCTGTCGGATCAGGGAGGGCGGGACCGCTTCCGGGAAGTGCGCGACTTCCTGGCCGGCATGGCGTTCTACCGGCTCGACCCGGAGGCGATGGGACGGGTACAGCCGAGTGAGCGGGAAACGCGGCTGGGACGCGACGGCGGAAACATCGCCGCCGTCCTGGCGGCTCTCGAAACGGACGATCCCGAGCTACGGCGCCGCATCGAGGAGGACCTGGTCGCCTACCTGCCGGGTGTTGCCGGCGTGGCGGTGCGTCCGGCGGGACCCGACCTGGTCCTGGAGTTCACGGAGCGCTGGGGCGACGGCCGGGCTTCGGAGAAGCGCTTCTATGGGAGGGATGTGTCCGACGGAACGCTCCAGATGCTCGGCCTGTTGACTGCGCTGTACCAAGGGGGCCCGAACGACCGGCGCCCGTCGCTCGTCGGGTTCGAGGAACCTGAGAATGCGCTGCATCCGACGGCGCTGGGGGCGCTGGTGGAGGCGCTGAACTACGCCAGCCATCGGGTACAAGTGCTCGCCACCACCCACAGCGTGGAGCTCCTGGATCAGTACGAAGTCCCCGCGGAATCGCTTCTCGCGGTATCCCGAGACGGAGACCGAACGCAGATCGGACGACTTCACGAGTCGTGCCGGGACGCTATCCGGGACCACCGCTTCACCGCCGGCCAGCTCCTGCGCATGGGCGCGGTGGAGCCGGAGCCGCACGGGGACGACCTCCGGGCGCTGTGATCGGCGCCGGGACTCTCGTTCGTGGAGCGACGGGCGAGAGATGACAAATCCCGGGCCTCCTCGCACAATCGTGGCGATCGTGGAAGGACACGGCGAGGTCGCGGCGGCGCCCGTCCTGATCCGCCGGATCGCGGCTTCACAGGAATTCCAGTCGCGGCTCCTCGTGAAGGTCGTCCGGATCGGGCGTTACGCGCTTCCGGGTCCCGGGGTTCTCGAGTCTGTGCTGGAGCAGGCAGCGCGGCTTGGGGGGGCCGACGGACGCGTGCTGATCCTGGTTGACGCCGAAGCGAACTGTCCGGCCGAGTTCGGGCCGATGCTGCTCCGCCGGGCGCAAAGCGCCCGAGGCGACCGGCGCATCAGGGTGGTGGTGGCGAAGAACGAATACGAAGCGTGGTTCCTCGCTGCCGCGGAATCGCTCGCCGGCCGAGCGGGACTCCCGGTTCCCATCCAGCCCCCCGAAGATCCAGAGGCCGTCCGCGACGCCAAAGGATGGCTCAGCTCGTGGATGCCGCGGAATCACAGCTACCGCCCGAGGGTGGATCAGGCGGCACTCTCCGCAGCGTTCGACATGGAGCGAGCCAGGGAGGTGTCGCCATCCTTCGACAAGATGTACCGGGCCGTGGTGGAACTCCTGTCGTGACGAACCACGAACCAAGAGCGGGGATGGTCCCGAGACGACTCGCCTCCGTCGGGGCGCGAGGATGATGGAGACATGACGAGGACCAGGGCGCCGGCGCACTCCGAGGCGGCCGATGGTTCCCGTCCGGTTGTCGGTCCGCAGCGCCCGGCCGAAGTCCGGGAGCGGCTCGGGGGGGGGCGGGCGCCGGACCCCGGCGGGGCGGGGGCGGGGGGGGGGCCGGGGGAGCGCGGGGCGCGCCGAGGAGTCGGCCGAAGATCTGAAGGCGGCGAAGCGGAGCTTCTTCCCCTCCTCGATCGGCATCAGCTTCCTGGTGGCGGGCGAGGCGGAGACGCTCGCGGTAACCGTGTGCTGGGGCGAGTACGCGAGGGCCGAGGCTTCCGAGATGCGCGACCGGAACGACAGACCAATTCCGGTCTGGCGACGGACGCCCCGGACCGAATCGGCGCCCATCCCGCTCGGGACGTCGCAAGAGACGCGCACCTTGGAGGTTCCGAACTCCGGCGGGCTGCGCCTGCACATCGTCGAGCGAGGGCTGAGCGGTCCCCAACTCTCCGGCCGGATCCCGGCGGATACCCGCGCTGTCTCGGTCTTTCTCGTGAACGAGCGCGTTCCTCCCCTGGACAAGACACACGCCGGTACGAGCGACGTGTTCCAGGCGGAGATCGAGGTGCGGTGCGAGGGCGGTTTCGTCGGGCGGCCCGACCCGCGGGGCTTTCGTCAGGAGGACTGGGAGGCCGCGGTGGCCGACCTCCACTACGCCGACACGCCGGAGTTCGCGACGGGGCACGGGGTCTCCGCAGACTGGGAGGTCACGGGCGGCGGCGACTGCCGACGCGTGTGGACGAACTGGCTTCCGCGGGCGGACGTCGAGAAGGTCGAAGCGGCCGAGATCCCCGGCGCGAACCTCTCGATGGAGGCCCTCGGCGGCGCGGCGGACGGAGCAACGGCGCGGCGGATGCTCGGGCCGCTGGTCAGGGAGTACCGCGCCTGGATCGAGTCCCGGCGGGCGGCAACGCGGGAGTTGAACGACGCCCACCGGGAGACCAGCGACGAGCTGCTCCGCCAGGCCGCCCGCGCCGCGGACCGGATCGAGCAGGGGATCGAACTGCTCGCTGCGGACGATGAGGCACTCGACGCCTTCCGGATGGCGAACCGGGCCGTCGCGCGGGCCCTGGCCGCCCGAAACGAGATCCAAGACCCGAAGTGGCAGGCGTTCCAGATCGGCTTCATCCTGTTGAACCTGCCGGGACTCGCCGACCCGACGAATCCGCACCGCGAAACGGCCGACCTGCTCTTCTTCCCCACCGGCGGCGGGAAGACCGAGGCGTACCTCGGACTCGCGGCGTTCGCCATGGTCCTGCGCCGGCTGCGGAACCCCGGCGAAGCGGGCCGGGACGGCGCCGGGGTGAGCGTCGTCATGCGCTATACGCTGCGGCTGTTGACGTACGACCAGTTGGGGCGCGCGGCCGGGCTGGTCTGCGCGCTGGAACTGGAACGTGAGCAGAACCCGGCGCGATACGGGGAGTGGCCGTTCGAGATCGGGTTGTGGGTGGGGAAGGCGGCGACTCCGAACCAGATGGGTCGCCAGGGCGACGGGCGGTCCGACACCGCTCGGAGCCGCTGCGCGGCGTTCGAGCGCGACCCGACGAACAAACCTCCGCCGATTCCGCTCACGGATTGTCCCTGGTGCAAAACGGCCTTCGGAAAGCGCTCCTTCTCCTTGCAGCCGAACCGCGACCGTCCGCGCGATCTGCGCGTGGTCTGCGCCAACCCCGGCTGCGAGTTCGTCCGCGACCGCCCCCTGCCCATCGTCGCCGTGGACGAGCCGCTCTACCGCCGGCTACCGGCGTTCCTGATCGCCACCGTGGACAAGTTCGCGTCGCTGCCGTGGGTCGGGCCGTCAGGAGCGCTCCTCGGCGGCGCGGACCGCTGGGACGCGAACGGGTTCTACGGCCCGTGCGAGTCACGGCGCGGAACCCGGTTGGCGCGGCCCCTGCCCCCGCCGGACCTCGTGATCCAGGACGAGCTCCACCTGATCTCCGGCCCACTCGGCACCGTAACGGGCCTCTACGAGGCGGCGATCGACGCGCTCGCCTCGCGGGAGGTGGAGGGCCGCCGCGTACGGCCCAAGATCGTGGCGTCGTCGGCGACCGTGAAGAGCGCGCAAGAGCAGGTGCAGGCGATCTTCGGGAGGGCGCTGACGGCGGCGTTTCCGCCCGCCGGTCCCGATCGGCGGGACAGCTTCTTCGCCCGAACCAGGCCGGCGGCGGAGATCCCGGCCCGCCGGTACATCGGGATCGCCGCCACCGGGCGGAGCCCGAAGGTCGTGATGCAGCGAGTGTTGCTCACCCTGGCGGGGGCGGCGCAGCGCGCCTTCCTCGAGGCGGGAGGACCGAAGAACCCCCACAACCAGGCGGATCCGTACATGACGTTGCTCGCCTACTTCAACGCGCTTCGTGAACTCGGCGGCGGGCGGCGGATCATCGAGGAGGAGGTTCAGAACACGCTCCGGAGCTACGGGGGGCGGAAGCGCGTCAACGAAGCGCGCGGACTCTTCCGGGACCGCAGCGGAGCTGCGGAGGTGATGGAACTGACCTCGCGGATTCCCGCCGGCAAGGTGGCGGAGGCGCGCCGGCGACTCGGTCTGCGGTTCGGCGGCCCGGACTCGGTGGCGTGGGCCATCGCCACGAACATGATCTCGGTGGGTCTCGACATCCAGCGGCTCGGCCTGATGGTCGTGAACGGCCAGCCCAAGACGCACTCCGAATACATCCAGGCGACGAGCCGCGTCGGGCGTGACCACCAGCGGCCCGGGCTGGTCGTAGCGCTGCTGAACGTTCACAAGCCCCGCGACCGGTCGCACTACGAACGCTTCCGGCACTACCACGAAACGTTCTACCGGTCAGTCGAGGCAGCGAGCGTCACCCCGTTCGCGGCGCGGGCGCTGGACCGGGGTTTCGCAGGAGCGCTGGTCGCGCTCGCCCGGCACGCCGAGGCGGATCTCACACCGTCAGCCGGCGCCAGCCGCATGGACGCGCGACAGAACGTCCTGGAGGCCGACCTGCTCAACGCGTTCGTCGGGCGCATCGACGACCAGCCGATCCCCGACGCCGACGAGCGCGAGGAGCGGAAGCGGAGCGTGCGCGCCCGAACCCGCGAGTTGCTTGATGCGTGGTCCGGGATCTCTTCACAGCTCGCGGGGGAAGGCGTGGCGCTCAAGTACCAGAAGCGAGAGGACGGTGAAGGCCGGCCGCTGCTGCGAGACGTGCTGGAGCCGGCCGCCGGTGAGCACGGCAAGTTCCGGGTCGGGCGCTCGCTCCGCGATGTGGAGCCCGAGGTCCGATTGTTCCTGAAGGAACTGGACTGAACCCATGAGCGAGGCCCGAGGTGTCATCCGCCGAAGCCAGGCGATCACCACCTTCGGGGTCGGGGCGCTGCTCGATCTCCCGGACCACTCGGCCATCGTGGGCGGACTCGACGGCTGGCAACGGTCGTCGAACGACCGGATCGAGGAGCCGCGTCTTGCGGAGAAGCTGCGGGGGATCGCCGGGGGCAGCCTTCCCGACCTGTTCGCTCCCCCCGCGGCGCCCGAGGCGCCGTGGGAGACAGGCAGGGGCGTCCCGGTATTCCGGTTTCCCAACTGTTTCGTCGAGCGACAGCCGCAGGCGCAGCCCGGCGCGCCGAATCCGCAACAAACGTCGCGGCGGCTCGTCTCGCGACGGGCGCTCGACGACAGGATGCGCCTCCAGGGGAAGCGGGTCGTCGCCACCCGCTTCGTCCGGGGCTGCTCCAAGGGTCATGTGGACGACCTGGACTGGTACGCATTTGCGCACGCCGCGGGCGACCCCTGCCGGGGCGAGCTCCGGCTCGACGAAACGGGAACCACCGGCGACCTCTCCGAACTCGTGGTCCGCTGCAGTTGCAGTGCGAGGCGGAGGCTGGCTGAGGCGCGGTTGCCGGGAGCGCTCGGTCCGTGCTCCGGAAAGCGTCCCTGGCTCGGCGCGAACACGGGCGAGGTGTGCGGCGAAAAGGCGCGGCTCCTGATCCGCACCGCTTCGAACGCCTGGTTTCCCCAGATCGTAAGCGTCCTCTCGCTGCCCGACCGGGGCGGGGAACTGGACCGGGTCGTCGCCGAACTCTGGGACGACCTGCGGATCGTGGACGAGCCCGCCGGGTTGCGTTTCATCAAGAAGAAGCCCCAGGTAACGGAAAAGCTCGCGGGATTCGCGGACGACGTGGTGTTGGCAGCGATCCTCGCACGCAAGAGCAGTCAGGGCGTTTCCGCGGCGCGCCCCCTGAAGCAGGTGGAAATCGAAGCCATCCTCGACGTGCCGGAAGGGTTCGGCGACGACATCCCGGTGGACCCGGACTTCCACGCCCGGCGGCTTCCCGAACGGATCTGGAGGCGGGCGGACGGGCGATCGGGAGACAAGCTGGCCGCGATTGTTCAGGTCCATCGGCTGCGGGAAGTCATGGCGCTCGCGGGGTTCACCCGTTTCGAGGCGGTTATGCGCGACATTGACGGCGAGTACGCCTCGGACGTGCAGCGCGCCGCGCTCGCGCTCGACGCCTCGTGGTTTCCGGCGGTGGAGAACCGGGGCGAGGGGGTCTTCGTGCAACTCGCGGCGGACGCGGTGAATGCATGGTCCGCGCGGCCGGCGGTAGCCCGTCGCGTGGAGCTTCTCACCGACGGACAGCGGCGGTGGAACGTGGGGAGGCAGAAGCCGGGAGTCTTCCCTGGCGGACCGTATGTGCTGCTCCACACGCTCGGGCACCTGCTCATCCAGTCGGTGGCGCTGCGCTGCGGCTATCCGGCGGCCTCGATCCGCGAACGGATCTACGTGGACGCGTCGGAGCAACGCTACGGGCTGCTGCTGTTCACGGCGAGCGCCGATGCCGAGGGCACGCTCGGGGGCCTCGTGGAGCAGGCGAATCACATCGAGGAACACCTCGACGCGGCGCTCGATACCGCGGCGCTCTGCTCGAACGACCCGGTGTGCGCGCACCACGAACCCGGCGCAAGCCTCGAGGAACGCTGGCTCCACGGCGCGGCGTGCCACGGGTGCACGCTCGTGGCCGAGACCTCGTGCGAGATGCACAACGAGTATCTCGACCGCGCCCTCGTCGCGCCGGTGATCGGCGAGGCGAGCGCGGCGTTCTTCGGCCCCTGATGGGTCAGGGGGTCGGGCCGTGACGGGAGCGCTGCTCGACCTCCCGGCGCACCTGCGGCGCCGGCTCGCGCAGGCGCTGGAAGCGGGGTTCGTCGCCGCCCCGTTCACGCCAGCGTCACTGCGGGCGACGATCGGAGTCGGCGGCGCCACCGCCGCGGTCGTAGAAGTGCTGGACCGCTGGGAACGGCTCGGCGTCCCCGGATCCGCGAAAGCGGCGTGGCTCCGGAGCCTCGGCGAAGCGGAGGGCAGGCGGGAGAGCCCCGAGTTCGTCTGGTCTGGCCACGAAGTCCACGGGCTCCACGCACGGAAAACCCGCGACGCCCTCGAACGGTCGCTCGCCGCCGCCGAAGTGTCGGTCTGGCTCTCGACCTACACGTGGTTCGAGGGACAAAAGGCCTTCGGACCGCTGGCCGACCGCATGGATGCCGTCCCCGGACTCGATGTCCGTCTCCTCCTGAACATCAGGCGCAAGCGCGGGGACACGACGCGGGCGGACGATCTCGTACGGCGGTTCGCCCAGCGGTTCTGGGAGACCGACTGGCCGGGAACGCGCCGGCCGCGGGTGTTCTACGACCCCCGGTCGCTCGCTCCAGAGGGGCCGGAGGGCGT
>MPMW01000020.1 GCA_002238705.1 Acidobacteria bacterium bin61
AACGCCGGCTTCAGCCGGCACCGCGGCCGCAGGCCGCGAACGGAATCACGCTCGTCGGCTTCAAGGGCTTCAAACGCGGATGCCGCTTTTCATGCCGGCGGGGTGGGCGGGAGGACACGCGCATGAGCGTTTCTCCCGGTGGGGGCCTCGGCGCTCACGCGGGTTTCACCACAGGCAGTTAGCGTGGCCGGTCCCAGAACGCGGGTGGGACTCCTCCGCATCACCCTTCGCCTGCCGTACGCACGCTCCCGGAAGGACCGGCGCAGTGTGGTTCGGTCACTCTCGGATCGGCTGCGCGCCCGCTGCCTGGTCGCGGTTGCCGAGACTGGGGATCCGGAGATGCTGCGCGAGGCGGAAGTCTCCGTCGTTGCCGTCGGTCTCGGCGAAGAGGTCGTGGGCGCGAGACTGGAGACCGCTCGGAACATCGCCGTTCGCGCGTACCCTTCGGAGGTGGCGGACACCGCGATCGAGTGGTTGACCGTCCAGGACTGATACCGACTGATGAGAACCGGAGGAAGGCGCGAACGGGTTGCCGAGGGGATCCGGCGGGAAGTGGCCGCCATTCTGCGATTCGAGTTGGCGGATCCCCGCGTCGGACGCGCGACGGTGACGCGCGTCGAGTTGACCGGGGATCTCGCAATGGCTCGGGTCTACGTGTCCGTTTACGGCAGCGACGCCGATCAGCAGGAGACGCTGGCCGTGCTCGGGCGGGCACGGGGCCGGGTGCGGACCCTCCTGGGATCGCGAATCCGGCTGCGCGCCACTCCGGAGATCCGGTTCGTGTTCGATCCCTCGGTCGAGTTCTCGATTCGGCTCGAGCAGATCCTCGACCGGGAACGTGCCGTCCGTCCCCGGACCTCCGGGGACGAGTCCGGGGACGGAGATGAGAGCGGGGCGGAGGCGCCCCCAGGTGAGGACAAGAACTGATTTCCGGCCTGCTCCTCGTGGACAAGGACGAAGGACTCAGCTCCTTCGCGGTCGTGCGGCGTATCCGGGCGACCCTCGGCGGAGTCCGCGCCGGCCATGCGGGTTCCCTCGATCCCTTCGCTACCGGGTTGCTCCCGGTATGCGTCGGCCGAGCGACCCGGCTCGTTCGGTTTGTTGCCCCGGGCGCCAAGCGCTATCGCGCCCGGGTGCGTTTTGGGCAGGCCACCGATACCGACGACGTGACCGGGCAGCCCGTGGGCTTGCCCACCGCGTGTCCGGAATCGTCGGCGATCTTGCGGGTGCTCCCGGAGTTTCTCGGCGCCATTGACCAGATCCCGCCCCGGTACTCGGCGAAGCGCGTTGGCGGCCGCCGGGCCTACCGACTGGCGCGGGCGGGGCGCCCGGTGGAGTTGGCGCCGCGCCAGGTCCGGATCGATGAACTCCGTTTGCTCGACTACGACGGGAGAGAGGCGGAGATCGCGTGTCAGGTCGGTCCGGGCACGTACATCCGTGCCCTCGCCCGGGATATCGGCGAGCGCCTCGGCGGAGCGGCTCATCTCGTCGCCCTGCGGCGTACGGGTGTGGCGCCCTTCGAGGTGTCCGACGCGGCGAGGCTCGCCGAGTTGTCGGATCGAGATGCCATCACTTCCCGTCTGCTGCACCCGATCGCGGCCCTCCGGAGCATTCCACGCTTGCCGGTTTCGGAGGCAGAGTCCCGGCTCCTGGGGCACGGCCGCGTGGTTCCGTACCCCGCTGCCGATGGGGACGCGAACGAAATGGGGCGGCCGTTATCCGACGGAGAGGTCCGCTGCGCGGTCGCGCCCCTGGCTCCGGGGATGGGTGCGGCTGACGAGCGCGGCCCGGCCCTGATTGCCGTTGTTTCGGCGACAGAACAAGGCTGGCGCCCGTTGGTGGTCTGGAACCCGGGCGGGAAGGCCTCCGAATGAGGGCTTCGAGGCGGGAGTCATCCACTTTCTTCGGGATGGATACGGAATCCGTCTCCGTGTTCGAGGCTCACGTCACTTTCGCCACACGCTGTCGAGGAGGCGGCTCGCCCTCGCCAATGTGGTAAGGTGCGCCCCGACCGACTAGCCGACTCGGGAATTGGATTCGCGACGACCGAGCGTCTCGGCTGTCCGGCAACGCGCCAGACGGAAACATTCATCAGGCGGCAGAGAGAGAAATTGCACGTCGTCGGCTCGACCGGCGGTACACAGGAAACAGGGAATTGGCACTCAGACAGACATCACGGCGCGCCGTCGTCGAGAAGTACCAGCGGCACGAAACGGACGCGGGTTCACCTGAGGTTCAGGTGGCGCTTCTCACTGCGCGGATCACGGGACTGGCGGACCATTTCAACGATCATCGGAAGGACCACGCCTCGCGTCGCGGATTGCTCCGCATGGTAAGCCGCCGCCGGCGGCTGCTGGACTATCTGCGTCGCGAAGATGTGGAGCGCTATCGGCGCCTGATTGCTTCCCTCGGTCTCCGGAAGTAATCCCTGCGGCCCTCGCCCCTGTGGGTGGAGCCGCTGAGACCGACAAACCAACACGGGAAGCACGAGCAGAATCCCGGCACCAGAGAAGGAACAAGAAAGTTGATTCACACGGTACAAACACAGATCGGCAACAACGATCTGATCATCGAAACAGGCCGTCTGGCCAAGCAGGCCGCGGGAGCGGTGACCGTCCGCCTGGGCGACACGGTCGTGTTGGCCGCCGTTGCGGCCTCCCGCGGTGACAGGCCGGACGTCGACTTCCTGCCGCTGGCGGTGGACTATCGCGAGAGCTTTTACGCGGCGGGTCGGATCCCGGGTGGCTTCTTCAAGAGGGAAGGCCGGCCGAACGAGAAGGAAATCATCACCTGTCGCCTGATCGATCGGCCGCTGCGGCCCCTGTTTCCGAGTGGCTGGCGTCGCGAAACGCAGGTGACCTGTCTCCTGTTGTCCACGGATCGCGAGAACGATTCCGATGTCCTCGCGATCACCGGCGCCGCCGCGGCGCTCGGAATTTCGGACCTTCCCTTTGACACCTCCATTGGCGCGGTGCGCGTGGGTCTGGTCGACGATGAGTTCATCCTGTGCCCGACCTTCTCCGATCTGGATCGATCGGCACTGAATCTCGTCGTGGCCGGTACCGACGACGCCATCGTGATGGTGGAGGCGGGAGCCGAGGACGTGTCCGAGAGCCGGGTAGTGGAAGCCCTCCGTTTTGCGCACGAGGGGATTCGCCGCATTGTCGGAATCCAGCAGGAACTGGTCAGCCGGCTGCAGCCAACGAAACAGGTGGTCGTGCCGAAAGACCCGGACCCCGCTCTGGCGAGCGAGATAGCGGACGGGTTCCGCGATCAGTTCAGGACGGCGCTGCAGCTACCGGGAAAGATGGAGGCTGCGCGGGCCGTCGACGAAGTCAAGGCGGCGATCTCCTCCAGCCTCGAGGGTCGCGCCGACGAAGAACGCGCCGCCGCTTCCGGCATCGTGAAGGCGATGGAGGAGGACATCCTGCGGTGCACGATTCTCGACGAGGGCAAGCGCCTGGATGGCCGTGCGTTCGACCAGATTCGGCAGGTGACCTGCGAGGTCGGTGTTCTTCCCCGAACCCACGGGTCGGCAGTCTTTACCCGCGGGGAAACCCAGGCGCTCGTCGTTACCACCCTGGCCCCGCTGAGCGAGAGTCAGCGGCTGGACTGGGTCCATGGGTCCGGGGAAAAGCGGTTTCTCCTGCACTACAACTTCCCGGCGTTCTCGGTGGGAGAAGCCCGGATGATGCGAGGCCCGGGCCGGCGTGAGATCGGGCACGGGGCGCTCGCCGAGCGTGCCCTGCTGCCCGCGATCCCCAGTGAGGAACAGTTCAACTACGCCATCCGGATTGTGTCCGACACCCTCGAGTCGAACGGGTCGAGTTCCATGGCTGCCGTAACCGGAGGCTGTTTGTCCCTGATGGATGCGGGGGTGCCGCTCAAGGCCCCCATCGCCGGAATCGCCATGGGTCTCATCACCCGTGGGGACGAATACCGGGTGCTGACCGACATTGCGGGAGCCGAAGACCACTACGGGGACATGGACTTCAAGGTGGCCGGCACCGCGAACGGAATCACCGCTCTGCAGATGGATATCAAGATTTCGGGACTGCGGCTCGACATCGTCAGCGACGCGCTGGAGCAGGCTCGCCAGGCTCGGATCAAGATCCTGGCCGTCATGGCAGCCGAGATTCCCGCTCCAAGAAGCGAGACGTCCCAGTACGCACCGGCGATCCTCACCATGAAGATCCCGGTGCGGAAGATCCGCGAAGTCATCGGACCGGGCGGCAAGACGATTCGCGCGATTACCGACGAGAGCGGGGCGCGCGTGGACGTGTCCGACGACGGAACCATCCACATTGCCGGGATCGATGCCAAGTCCACCCAGCGGGCGAAAGAGAGGATCGAGGCCATCGCGGTGAGCCAGCTCCCCGAGGTGGGTCGCGACTACCACGGTGTCGTGAAGACGATCGTGGACTTCGGAGCCTTCGTGGAGATCCTGCCGGGAACGGATGGACTGCTCCACATTTCGGAGATTGCGGACCGCCACGTGAACAGCGTTCGGGACGAACTCCAGGAGGGGGACGAGGTCGAGGTCCGGGTCATCGAGGTGGACGGAAACGGTCGTACCCGCCTGTCCTGCAAGGACATCATCCGGGAGCGGGCAGGCCTGCCGCCGCTTCCCCCCCGCCCGGCACGGCGTCGTGGGGGGGGGCGGCCCGCCGCCCCTCCCCCCCGCGCCGGGCAGGGGGGCGGGGGGGGCGCGATCGCGACCGTGGCGACCGGAGACGGTAGGAGCAGCGGGCCACACTTCCCCCCGGATCTCGCGGGCAGCGAACGGAAGTTCGCTGCCACTGGTTCGCTCGGTCGACTCACGTCTCCTGGAGAGCGCGCGGCCGTGGAAGCGGCCGGCCTGAACCGCGCTCATGGCTGGGAAAACCGCAGCCGAGCCTGTTTTTCCTCACCTTTTCCGCTCCCTTCCTCCGTAGAATTCCCCCATGGCCGAAGCAGTTCTAACGACCTCTCTCGAGGGTGTTGCCCTCCGTTCCCGCGGCAAGGTCCGCGATATCTATGCCGTCGACGACCAGCTCCTGCTGGTGACGACGGACCGGGTTTCGGCCTTCGATGTCGTGCTTCCGGAAGGGATTCCCGAAAAGGGCCGGGTGCTCAACAGCCTTAGCGCCTGGTGGCTGCGGCGGACCGGACACATCGTTCCCAATCACCTCGTTACCGACGACGTGGACGAGTACCCCGAAGTCCTGGCGCCGGCGAAGGGAATGCTGGACGGCCGTTCCATGCTCGTCCGCCGGTTGAACCCGATCCCTTTCGAGTGCGTGATGCGCGGGTTCTTGTACGGGTCAGGCTGGAAGGAGTACGGACGGGAAGGCAGCGTGTGCGGCATTTCTCTCCCGAGCGGAATGCAGCTCGCCGAGCGCTTCCCCGAGCCCCTCTTCACGCCCGCGACGAAAGCCGAAGACGGTCACGACGAGAACGTGAGCGAGGACTTCATGGCGAACGCGCTGGGCCGGGAGCTGACCACCCGCCTCCACGAGATCTCCCGGGAGATCTACGCGAGCGGCGTGGAGTGGGCGGCGGCGCGGGGCATCATCATTGCCGACACCAAGTTCGAGTTCGGGCACGACGACGATGGGAACCTCTACGTCATCGACGAGGTGCTGACCCCGGACTCTTCGCGGTTCTGGCCCGCCGACGAATACGCTCCCGGAAAACTCCAGTCCAGCTTCGACAAGCAGTACGTCCGCGACTACCTGGAAACCGTCGACTGGAACAAGGAGCCGCCGGCGCCGCACCTTCCCGGCGACATCGTTCACGGGACGACCGAGCGTTTCCTCAGCGCTTACCGCCAGATCACCGGTTCTCCCCTCCCGGCTCCGCGCTACTGACCTGGGCGGGAGCCGTCCGCCCGTGATCGGGTAGGGCCTCGCGTCAGTCCCGGCCGGCGAGCCGCACCCGGACGGAGCCATCACCCGTCCGCAGATGGATGCGAGGTCCTGATCCGTTGCCCAGCGTGCCTAGAGCCATCGGCCCCTCCCGCTGCCAGGCAGAAAAATCGCGGCGGTCGTCCGAGTCCGGCCTTCCCACGGCCGTCATCACCGCGTCGCTGCCCGGGGGCAGGGTGAGCCGGACGGAGCCGCTCCCCGTCCTGAGAAACCATTCCCCGGCTGGCGGCGGTCCACCCTCGCGAACGTCGATTTCAATCCGTCCGTCCGCCGTTAGCGCGGTGATCTGCCGGAGTCTTCCGTGCAGTGCGATCCTCCCCTCTCCGCTCTCGGCAAGGAAGTTCCCCTCGAGGTCCGTCCCCTCGATCCTGCCGTCGGCGGTGCGCAACCGGATAGGTTCCCGCGTGGTTCCAGCCGGCGACCGGAGATCCCTCGCGACGATGCGGCCGGAGGCGGATGTCGCCCGGGTGGGGCCGGTGAGGCCCGCCAGCTCGATCCTCCCCGAACCGGTACGGGCATCGACTGCCGTGCCCGGCGGAACGGCGATCCTCAAGCTGAGAGCGAGTTCCTCCCACGGCCGAAAGGCTCCGGCAACCGCACTGCGCCCGGTGACTGTCAGAGCGCCTGAATCCGGGTCGCGCTCGAAATCCACGACGAGGGCTTCGAGCGCCGCCCGCGCGGCCTCCCGGGAAGGCGCCTGGGCAATCCGGCGGATCTCGACCTCGATGTCGGCGCCGAGGTGTTCGCGGACACTCAGGGAACCTCGATCGATTCGGACGGTGAGTTCGGGCGCCGCAGGCCGGCGGATCGTCTCCACGGATGTCTGATCGACGCCGGGAAGGCAGCCCCACACGAGAACGGCCGTCGCGATCAACAAGGCGGAGAGAACGGGAAGGGGTTGCTTCACCGGGCTTCTCCTGCAGCCGGCCGCACCCGCACCGTGATGTCGCCTCCTTCGGTCGAAATCGCCACCGCCTCGGCGCCGGATCCAACACGGCCCTCCCATCGCGGCATCCCGTCCGTTCCGTGTTTCTCCAGGGTGAAGTCGCTGTCCACGTCTCCGCCGCCCGTCTGGGCGGAAATGGCGAAGGATCCCGCGGACGGAAGCGCCAGCCGGACGTCGCCGCGCCCGGTAGTGAGCGCGACGTCTCCAGCGATGGTGTCGGTAGCGACATCCACCTCGGCATCCCCGCCGGTGATCGACAGGGAATTGCCGAACCCGCGGACGGTGATCGCGCCGGTGTCTCCAGCGAAGTCGGCCGGTCCCGAGAGCCGCGAGGCCTGCACCTCGCCGCGGCCGCTGGCCACGGTCAGTGATCCGGCGACATCGTCGAGAATCAGGAGTCCACCGTCCGCCTGAACGTCCACCCCGGAGCTTGCCCTCCGCACCTCGAGTTCGGCGGAGTTGATCCGGATCTGAAGGGGGCCTTCGATGGAGGTGGCCGCGATATCGCCGAAATCGGACTGCAACACCGCGGAGCCGGCGATCCGGTTCAGGGTGATGGGAGAGATCCGGGCCTCGATCTCGATGGGACCAACGGAGTCCGCGATTGCCACGGGCGCGTTTCGGCTGCGAACCGTCACCGAGGACCCCGCTCCCGAGATCCAAACCGGAGCGCCTTCCGCTTCGACAGTTGCGGTCCCCACGACTCCATCCACCTCCACGGCTGCCCGGCGCGCCCGGATCTCGAGCGCGCCCTCGATTCCTGAGGCCCACGCCGCCCCATTGCGCACCGTGAGCGAGACGGGGCCTGCGGTCCTTCGAACCTCGACGGAGCCATCGTCGGTACGGGCTTCCACCCGGCCAAACGGGCCGTCGATGCGCACCCAGCCCTCCTCGGTGAACGCGGAGACCCGGGTGCCGGCAGGAAGGGTCGCGAGCAGCTCGAGCGCCACTTCGGAAGTGCCGGAATCGTCGACCCGGACCGGGAAGCGCCGGCTCTCGGGATCAAGGGGACCGGTGCGGAGCCGCACGGCGTCCGCGCGCGCGGCGGCCTCATCGTCGTCGGCCGCCCACACCCGCTTCACGAGCTGCAGCCGGCCCTCGACTACCGCCTCACCCTTGACTGCCGGGGTGGCGGTCTCCGGGTTGGAAGCCGGTGTGGTTCCGGGCTCGACGGCGGGAGCTGCTTCCACTCGAATGTTGCCCGCCGGCAGCGAAATCAGGATTTCCACCTCCCCCTCGGCGGGGAGGGAAACGGTTTCGTCCGTGACGAAGACGTGCAAGGGAAAGGGGCTGGATTGCTGCTCGACCAGACGGCGCAGCTCCGCGAGGCGGGGATGGAGTCCCTGGCTTTCGATGACGCGCTGGACGAGGGTGAAGACGGTGCCGCCGAGGATCAGCAGCAACAGGAGGAGGATTTCCCCGAACCCAAGTCCGGCCCGCCCGGTCCGAAGCCGGGTGAGAACCTTCCAGGCGCCCCAGACCACCAGCAGGACCGGCCACCAGACTGCCGCCACCGGCAGTGCGTCGAGGAGAAGCAGCGCCAGGGGCGTGTCCGTCAGGTTGACCCAGAGAAACAGACCGCCCCCAACGATGAGGCCGATTCCGAAAACGGTGCCACATCCGCCCCCGGAACGCGGCGGATCTCCTGCCGATGCGGAACCGGTCATGAACAGCCGGTGGTGAAACCCACGTGAGCGCCGAGCCCGGCCAGTCTCCCGGTGGGGGCGAGGCGCCCGGCTGACAGGGCGCGTAGGGGAGGAATACCGAGTGTATTTCGACCGAAACGCAACGCAGAACGGAGCGAAGCGGACTGTTTCAGCCGGGATGGAGCGCCGGGCGAGCCCCCACCGGGAGAATTGGGCCGCGCGGGTTTTGCCACAGGCTGTTAAGGCGGCGGCGGGCCGGGCGCCGGACCCGAACCGGAGCCTCGGTCCCGAAACACCAACCGCGCGCCGACCGCGATCAGGATGAGCGGCCAGAAACGAAGGAGATCGCCGAGATCGACGAGGTCGAGGTTCGACAGCAGGAAGACGATTCCGATCACGATCAGGATCACTCCCCACCAGTTGTCCTGGCGAGCCATGCCTAGTTTGCCTCGTCGTGCGCCCCGGTCAGGGACGGGTTGCTGTCCGGTGCCGGCGGGGCAGGGGGCGGCGCCGCGGCGGGCGGCCCCCCGGGCGGGTGGGCGGGGCGGGGGGGAGCGCTCCGGCCCCTCCCGCCGGCGTGCCGGGGGATCCGGGTATCACGGGCTGCCCCCGGTAGAGCCGAAATCCGATCCAGACGAGCAGCAGAGGCCAGAATCTCAGGGCCCAATCGAGGTCGGGAATGAGGGCGAGCGTCGCGAGCACGCCGGCAGCCATGAGTCCGGTGGCCCAGTTTCGATCCAGGGAAACCGCTGCGGGCCGGCCTTCGGAATGGGCTCGTACGATCTCTTCCGCGGTCCGGATCGCGTTCACGATCCCGAACACCCACACCGCGAGCCCGAAGGGGACCAGTTCCTCCTGCAGGAGGGCGATGAATGCCCCGGCGAGCGCCAGGCCGCGCGCCGTGGCTCCGGCATAGAGATGACCAAGGCCGGGGAACAACACGGAAAGGACTCCGGCGAGTCCCGGTGAACGGTTCATGGGGCGGCATCTCCTTGCGGGTCGTCGGTCGAGGCCGGGTCGGAACCCGATTCGGATTCCGACAGCAGTTCGTCGCGCTGGCGGGTTGCCCGTTCCAGATCCCGAAGCCGGTCCCCCAGTTGGTCCATCTGATCTTCGAGCGCGAAGGAAACCGAGGCTCGGAGCACGCCGAATTCGGCCAGCGCCCGGTCGGCCTGACGGTTGGCGGCCGCCCGCAGGCTGCTGACCCCGTCCGATGCCCGGGGAAGCGAGTCGAGTGCCCCCCGGACCAGGGGAGGCTGGAAGAACAACAGCATGGCGGCCGCGGCAGCCGCGGCGAACCAGGTTGGCCAGTAGTGCGTCCGCCGTGCGTAGAGGGAGCGGAACTTCGGCAACGTTGCGGCCAGGATGCGGCCCTGGAGGTCCGCGGGTGGTGTTTCCGCGCCGGCGGCAAAGTTGGCGAGGCCCCGGCGCACTGCGCGGATCTCGCCGTACAGTTGGGCGAGTTCCGGATTCTCGGCCAACCGGGCGCGCACCCGCTGCGCCTCGGCCTGGTCCAGCTCCCCAGCGGCGAGCGCGGACACCAGATCCTCGAGGCGGTCCTTCAAGCGCGCGTCCGTCAACGGTCGTCTCCCTTGCTGATGCCGGCCGGTCCGCCGCGGCCCAACGCGCGCCGGGCCCGCGCCAGGGTCTGACGAGCCCGGTGGATGCGGGACTTTACGGTCCCGAGGGGGATTGCCAGCCGATCAGCGATCTCGGGATAGTCGCAATCCATCAGGTCCCGCAGGATGAGCGGCTCCGAGAGTTCGGGCGGCAACCGGTCGAGAAGCTGCCTTACCGTGGCGGCCTCTTCGCGGCGCTCGGCGATCGCGTCGGGTTGCCAGGAAGTCGGGACGGGAGGCTCGGGAATTTCTTCGTCCGGCACCAGCACCGGGGCGCGGCGCCGCCGCCGGTAGGAGTCGATCGCCACGTTGGTGGCCACCTGCCGAATCCAGGCGCCCAGCGCGCCGCTTGGGCGATAGCTGGGCAGTACGTTCACGAGCCGCATGAAGATGTCCTGGGTAAGTTCGTCGGCATCGTCCGGATTGGCTGCGAAGCGATACGCAATGTGCCAAACGGGGAGCCGGAAACGGTCCACGAGCGTCCGCCACGCGTCCTCGTGACCGGACACGCATTGGCGAACGAGGTGGGCATCGGAGATTTGTGCCGGGGATTCCAATGGCGGCGCTTCGGTCTTCTCCCGGTCACCCGAACATAACGAAGCCCGGCGGTTGTCGGTTCTCGACCAGGGAATGGGATCCGTCGGACGCTTCCGGGTCCGAGACTCTCCGGGAATCCGGGTTCAGGAGGATTTGCGGACCTTCTTCGGGCGTTTGGCGGGCGCCCGCTTCCGCAGGAGGGCCCGAACCTCCTTCACGAAATCGCGGGTGTCCTGGAAATCGCGGTAGACCGACGCAAAGCGCACGAAGGCGACATGGTCCTCGCGCTTCAGCTCTTCCATCAGGACTTCGCCGATTTCCGAGGCGGCGAGTTCCCGGTCGGGGCTCTTGGCGACCAAAGCGCCGACCCGGTCGGCGATAGCCTCGATCTTCTCTTCGGCGACTCGCGTTCCACACGCCTTCTTGAGACCTGACAGTACCTTCTTGCGGTCGAAGACCTCCCGGTCGCCATTCTTCTTGACCACCATGCAGGGGATCTCTTCGACCGCTTCGTAGCTGGTGAATCGCTTCCCGCACCGGATGCACTCGCGCCGGCGGCGAATGACCTCACCTTCCCGGCTCTCGCGGGAATCCACCACCCGGTCTTCCGGGTTGCCGCAATACGGGCACTTCACGGTGGTGGCTCCACGGAACGGGCAGCGTACACCCCCTCAATGGTCCGGGCCGGTTCCCGCAGAGCGATTTCCATTTCCATCCCCGGCCAGGTCGCTGCCCGGGGAACGAGGCCGACAATCTCGGAGTGGACGACCCCGGTGCCGGCGGCGCCGGCCTCCGACAGTACGCGGCGGAACGCGTCGGCCAGCGAGGTGCGGCGCCAGTCGAGCAGGTTCATCGAGACCTGGGCGAGGACCCGGTGGCCCGCCGGATCGTCCTGGCGGACCCCGATCGCGCGCAGCGCGGGAAGCCCTCCGCCGCTCGTCCTGATCCGCCCGGCGATGGCTCGCGCGGTTTCCACGTCGGGGGTATCGAGGTTCACGTTGAAGGCGATCAGGGGTTGCCGGGCCCCAACGGCGATCCCCCCGGCCGATGGGTGCAGGGCCGCGGGCCCGTAGTCGGAACGCAGCTCCCCCCGGGCGAGGCGGTTCCGAAGACCGCGGAGTCCGCCCCGTCGAATCTGGGGCAAGGTGCGGCGACCGGGCTCGGCTTCCCCATAGAGGAAGACGGGGACCGATTGGAACGCGCCGATTTCCTCGGCCAGCGCGCGGGCGAGTCGCACCGCCTGCTCCATGCCGGTTTCTCCGAGGGGCACGATCGGGAGCACGTCGAGCGCGCCGATGCGCGGATGCTCGCCGTGGTGACGCCGCAAGTCGATGCGGTGAATGGCGGTCTCGAGGAGGGAGAGCGCGGAGGAACGGAGCTCCGAGGGGTTTCCGGCGAGGGTCAGCACCGAACGATGGTGCGAAGGGTCGGCGTGCACATCCAGAAGCGGCCCCCCGGCTGCCTCGACCAGGAGTCGGAGCGTTTGTGCGGACCGCCCCTCGCTGAAGTTCGGGACGGCCTCAAGCAGAGCATTCGGGACCGGTGAATCGTTACCCATCCAGCTCTCCGCGCCGGGGCCGGACAGGGGGAAAATGGATCTTCCCGTCCGGGTACTGAGTCAGTTTGAACGCCAGGTGCGGCAGTATAGTTTCGCTGCTGTCCACCTTTTCCGGTGCAGAGTCCTGGTCATGATTTGCGCTTTCCCCCGTCCCGCTCCGTGACGCCGGACGATCGGGGAGCGGGCGCGACCGGCTCCGGTTCGGAAGAGAGGCCCGGCGTCGCGAGCCCCGATTCCGAGTCGGGCAAAGTGGTGGGGAAGGCCGCTCAGGAAGAGGTGGACACGGATCGGGAGGCGGGCACGCGCGAGCGAGTCGAGGCGGCGCTCCGCCGCGGCAGAGAGCGCGGCGCGGCGGAGTCCGATTCCGTGCGTGACGGGGAGCGGCGCTCCCAACCGCACACCCCTCCAGGGCCTCCCGCCGGGGAACACTGGAGTTCGACCGTCCGGAGGCGCGTCGCCGAGGGAGGTTCCGCTCCTGAGTCCGGAGCGCCAGACTCACCGGACGAGGAGGGAGACGCTTCCGGGACTTCCCATTCCTTCCGGGCGAATGAAGTCCGGGAGCGGGTGGAGCGCCGCCTGCAGGAAGCGGAGGATCGGCGGAGCCGGTCCGCCGATCCGCCCGGGCCTTCCCCGAGGCCGATCCCGGCGGATCCGCAGCGCGGCATCACGGGTGCTCCGGGCTCGGACGATTTGCCAACCCGCCTTGAAGACACGCCCGACTGGGATGATCCCTGGGTTGAAGATGAAAAGGCGGCCGCGCCCGCCGGCGACGGCCTTCCCGCGCCGCGCCCGTCGCGGCTCGCCGCTTTCATCGCGACCTGCGCCTTCATCGGCCGGGTCCCCGTCGCGCCCGGCACGGCCGGCGCGGTTGCCGGCCTGGTTGCGTTTCTCCTGACGCGGAACCTGGGGGGCGGCCTGGCTGTCGCCCTGCTCGCGGTAGCCGTGGTGGTCGGCCTCTGGGCGGGCGCGCGCCACGCGAAGGACCTCCACCAGCCGGATCCCCGGTCGGTGGTCGTGGACGAGTTCTGCGGTATGTGGCTCGCGCTCGTGGGCACGAACCCCTCGGTCCTCGTGATCGTCGCCGCCTTCATCGCGTTCCGGTTTCTGGACATCGTGAAGCCTCCCCCCGTGAGGCAGGTGGAGAGGCTTCCGGGTGGAATCGGCATCATGGCCGACGACCTGGTCGCGGGCGGCATTGTGCGCGTCGTCCTCCTGCTCGCCCTCGGGATGTGACCTATGGGGATGGCCGCGGCCAGGTCAATCCGTTCTGCGGGAGGACCTGGCGCCTCGCGAGCGCGAGTGAGGCGGCCGCCCGGGAGTTGACCTTCTGACGAGCGGAGAGGGTCTGCTGCCCGGTGCGGCCGTCGTAGCGGTCGGCACCGAACTCCTCGCGCCCGGCCGCACGGACCGCAACACCCCTCTCCTGAAGGAACGGCTCTCGGACCTCGGGGTCCCCGTTCTGTTCGCGGCGGTCGTCCCTGATGACCGATCCATCATGGAGGAGACCTTCAGGGCAGCTCTCGATCGCTGCCGGTACGTCGTGGTGTGCGGCGGGCTCGGTCCGACCACCGATGACGTGACGCGATTCGCGGCGGCAGCCGTCCTCGACGTCCCGCTGATCGAGGACAAGACCCTGCTCGCCGGCATCGAAACGCGGTTCCGGGACCGCGGGATCGAGATGCCGCAGGTGAATCGGCGGCAGGCCCTGATTCCCGAAGGGGCGGCGGCGCTGCCCAATCCGGCGGGAACCGCACCGGGAGTACTGGCGCGCACCGGCCGGGGAGCGTGGCTCGTGCTCCTCCCCGGGCCGCCGTCGGAACTGGCCGCGATGTTCGAAGCGGAGGTGCGGCCCCGCCTGGAGGGCGAGACCGGCCGGATCAAGGGCGTTGCACGCGAGACACTCATGATCGCCGGACTGCCGGAATCGGTCCTGCAGGAACGGATACTGGATCTCACTCCGGGGCCGAGTGCTCCCGAGCAGTTGGCGATCCTGGCCTCGCGTGGCGAGATCGAGATCCGGGTCACCGGACCCGCCGGCCGGACGGCGGAAGTCCGCCGGCTTGCCGGCCGGATGGCCGAACGACTCGGAACCGCGGTCTTCAGCCGGGCCGCCGGGGAGCATCTCGAGCACGCGGTGGGACGACTGCTCGAGCGGCGAAAAGAGCGCGCGGCATTTGCCGAATCGCTCACCGGAGGGTTGATCGCCGAGCGGGTGACCCGCGTTCCGGGATCGTCGGCGTGGTTCGATCTGGGAGTGGTGGCCTACGCCAACGAGGCCAAGCGCGATCTGTTGGCGGTTCCGGAAGAGGTGCTTGCAGCTCATGGCGCGGTCAGCGAAGAGGTGGCGACGGCAATGGCCGACGGTGCGCGCCGGCGCTCCGGGAACAACTGGGGAGTGGCCGTCACCGGGATCGCCGGCCCCGGTGGAGGAAGCGCGGCAAAACCGGTGGGCCTCGTCTGGATCGCGGTCAGCGGGCCGGTCTCCCGCGCCCGCAGGTTCCGCCTTCCGGGAGACCGGTCGCTCGTGCGGCAGCTCACCGCGACCGCCGCGCTCGACCTGCTGCGCCGGGCGATCGTGGAATGCGAGGGTTCCGGCTGGTCCCGCGGAAACGGGGAGTAGCAGCCCCGCCGCCGCGGCTCTTCGCGGCGCTGCCGCTCCCCGAATCGCTCCGCCGGGAGTTCTTTGCCGCCTCGGAGACGATCGCGCGCTTGCTCCCGAATTCCGTCTTCCGACCGGTTCCTCCCGGGAACCTCCATTTGACCCTGCGCTTCTTCGGCCCGGAACGGGGCCCGGTTGACCGCGGGCGCATCGCGGCGCTGCTCCGTGAGCGCCTCGAGACCTGGAGTCCGGGCGTGCTGACCCTGAGGGCTGCCGAGGTCTCGGCGTTCGGCTCGCTCCGCCGCGCCCGGATCGTCTGGGCGGGTCTGGAGGAGGTGGGGACCGGGGAGAACGAGCCCGGACCCTTGCCGCGTCTTCAGCACCTGGTGGAGGCGGTGGCGCGGGAAATCGGCCTCGCTCCCGAAACCCGTCCCTTCATTCCCCACGTGACGCTGGGCCGGTTGCGCATCCCCTCGCGCCTTTCCGCCGGGGACCTTGCGGCGGTGCGACCCACGGCGCCCGGTTCCGCCTGGTCATCGGCCTTTGCCGTCGGGGAGTTCCGTCTGTTCGGGAGTTTCCTGTTCGCCGACGGTGCGGTTTACGAATGTCTCGATCGTTTTCCCCTGGACCGTTGACGGATGGCCGAACTCGGGCCGCCGGTAGACTCCCCCGCGGTCAACCGAAAGTCGGCGAGGAGGTCGGGACCGAGGCAGGCGTAGCGCGCCGACCGATGCTCGGGCTCGGCGTGCGGAAGCTCGCGACGCCCGTCGGCCGGAGCCCGGGTGGCGTCGAAGAGTCCGGTCCCCTCGGCACGCCCCAGGAATCGGGGCGCGAGGTAGAGGACCAGACGGTCGGCCAGGCCCTGCTGCAGAAAAGCCGACGTGAGTCGGGGACCCGCCTCGACCAGGAGGGTGTGCGCACCCCGGCGGCCCACTTCCGCCAGCACTGCTTCCAGCGCGATTGGCTGGGTGACGCCGTCGCTGGGAGAGCTCGCGGGATTTTCCACCGCGGCTTCGGCCACCTCGGCCCCCAGGCTCTCGATGCGGCGGCGCACTGCGACCGGGACGCCGGGCGCACAGACAACGAGGACCGGGTCCCGGTCGAGGCCTCGAAGGACGCGCGCTTCGGGAGGGATCCGGAGGCTTGGGTCGAGGACCACCCGGAGTAGCGGACGGGACCCGCGCCGGGGTCGCGGCGTCAGCAGGGGGTCGTCGGCGGCCACCGTCGCGATTCCGGTGAGCAGGGCGTCGTTTTCCCGGCGCAGCACCCTTCCGTGGCGGCGGGTACGGGGCCGGGTGATCCAGCGGGTGCCGGGCGGGGCCATGACCCCATCCACGGAGACCGCGGCCTTCACAGTTACCCACGGCGTGCCGGTCAGGAGGAACTTGAAGAACGACGGATTCAGGTCCTGCGCCTCCTCGCGGAGAACGCCCGTCGTGACGTCGACGCCCGCTGCGCGCAGGCGATCGAAGCCTCCACCCCGGACCCGTGGGTCGGGATCCGGATGCGAGGCGACGACCCGGCGGACTCCCGAGGCGATGATTCGTTCGGCGCAGGGTGGGGTTCGTCCGACGTGGCAGCACGGCTCGAGATTTACGTAGAGGGTCGCGCCGCGAGCCGCCTGCCCCACCTTGAGCACCTGCGCTTCCGCGTGCGGACGTCCGGCGCGAGCATGGAAGCCCTCCGCCAGGACCCGGCCGTCACGGACCAGAACGGCGCCCACCGCCGGATTGGGCGGTGCGGTGTACTGGCCGAGCCGGGCGAGCTCGAGCGCCCGGCGCATGAAGTGATCATCCACGGAGGAGATCGTATGTGAGCAGCCTGTAGACGAAATCTACGCGGCCCAGTTGCTGTGTAACAGGTACGGGCGCGATTGAGTGTCGGGGCAGAGGTTTCCCGGGAGCGGCGGTAACCCAGCAACCTCCAGCACTGCTCGCCTGTTACATGCCACGCGGGGTGAGCGGACGGACCCATCATGAACATTTCTCCCGGTGGGGGCTCGGCGGACGATGCACCCCGGCTGGCCCCCACCGGGAGGACTGGCCACTCCGTTTCGCTTCGTTCGCCGTTCCGCTTCGGTCCAGGTACTTCGGTATTACTCCCTTGCGCGACTGGTCAGCCGGGCGCCTCGTCCGCCTCGGTGCTGACGAGACTTCATCCACAGGCTGCTTGCGCGATCGGGGGCGGATCGGGCAATCTCTGGGCCGCATGTTCACGGGACTCGTCATCGCTGTCGGCGACGTGGAGGCGGTCCGGGATCTCGGGGGCGGGCGGCTTCTCACCGTCGGGCATCGTGGCGGCGAGTTCGCAGGACTCTCCGTCGGCGACAGCGTCGCGGTCTCCGGGGTCTGCCTGACCGCGGTAGCGGTTCAGCCCGCATCGGTCTCCTTCGAGGTGGCGGCCGAGACGCTTTCCCTGACGACGCTCGGCGGTCTCCAGCCCGGGAGCCGTGTCAATCTGGAGTTGCCGCTGCGCGCTTCGGACCGCCTGGGCGGGCACTTTGTCCAGGGGCATGCGGACGGCTGCGGCGAGGTGATCGCAGCAGGGGGCTCGGACGCCGACTACCGCCTGAGGATCCGGCACCGGGAGCCCCGCCTGATCGTTCGCAAGGGTTCGGTCGCGATCGACGGCGTCAGCCTGACGGTGACGTCCTCCTCGCCCGGGGAGGCGTGTTTCGAAGTCATGCTGATTCCCCACACGCGCGCGGTCACCACCCTCGGGGCTCTCCGGAAAGGGGACGCTGTCAATCTGGAATACGACATCCTCGCGAAGTACGTCGGGGCGCTGGTTCAAGATGACGGCGCCCCCGATGGGACCCGTGACGGAGGCTAGACTCCGTTGTCGAGACGGTTTCCGAATGAGGGCCCCCCGGGCCCGACGAGGTGTTGTGCGCGTGCCTGACACGGGAAAGAGCGAATCCGCGCCGTTCTGGCCGGTCGAAAGGGCGGTTCGCGAGATCGCCGCCGGGCGGATGGTCATCGTCGTGGATGACGAAGACCGCGAGAACGAGGGCGATCTGACGATCGCGGCCGAGAAGGTCACTCCGGAGGCGATCAATTTCATGGCCACCCACGGGCGCGGCCTCATCTGCATGCCGATGACCGGCGAGCGTCTCGACGAACTCGAGATTCCGCTCATGGTTCGTGAGAACACTTCGGTGCACGAAACTGCGTTTTGCGTCTCGATCGAGGCCAGAGACGGGGTCACCACCGGCATTTCGGCGGCCGACCGCGCCCGCACGATTCAGGTGGCGATTCAGCAGGAGACCTGCCCCGCCGACCTTGTCCGTCCGGGCCACGTCTTCCCGCTCCGCGCGCGTCCCGGCGGAGTCCTGCAGCGGGCGGGGCAGACCGAGGCCGGGGTGGATCTCGCGCGCATTGCGGGGCTCTATCCGGCGGCGGTGATCTGCGAGGTCATGAAGGAGGACGGGACGATGGCGCGGCTTCCGGACCTCGTGACCTTTGCGGAAGAGCACGGCATGGCGATCGTCAGCGTCGCCGATCTGATCCGCTACCGGCTGGGGACCGAGTCCCTGGTTCGCCGGCTGGCCGCGACGGTTCTCCCCACGCGGTTCGGCGCGTTCCGGACCATCGCCTACGAGAACACCCTTGACGGAACGAAGCACCTGGTTCTGCAAATGGGAGAAGCGCGTCCGGACACCCCCGTCCTGGTGCGCGTCCACAGCCAGTGTCTCACCGGTGAAGTCTTCGGCTCGATGCGGTGCGACTGCGGTCCCCAGCTCGATGCGGCGCTCGCCCGGATCGGCCAGGAGGGCTCGGGAGTCCTGCTCTACCTGAACCAGGAGGGCAGGGGCATCGGCCTCGTCAACAAGCTGCGTGCCTACGCCGCCCAGGATGAGGGGCTCGACACCGTGGACGCGAACACCCACCTCGGGTTCCGCGCCGACCAGCGCGAATACGGCGTCGGCGCCCAGATCTTGCGGGACCTCGGAGTCGGGCGGATTCGGCTGCTGACCAACAATCCGCGAAAGTTCGTCGCGCTCGAAGCGCACGGCCTCGTCATCGAGGAACGCGTCGCCATCGAGGTTCCGGCGACCAAGTACTCCCGCGACTACCTGCGCACGAAAAAGGAACGGATGGGCCACCTCCTCACGGAGGTCTAGGCAAAGGAGCGCCGGACTCCGGTCGCCCCAGGCCTTCCGGGGGCCGTCCGGTGGAGCGGGCAAAACCCCATCCCCAGTCTCCGCGTGGCCCGGCGCGATCCCCGGCGGGGCCAGGGCGCCGACGGCCTCCGGGCTGCCGTTGGTACGATTCCGGCCACCCACACCCCCGAAGGGAGCGATTTCTTGGCCAACACCTATGCGACAAACGAGTTTCGCAGCGGACTCAAGGTCCTGCTCGATTCCGATCCCTGCGTCCTGCTGGACTGCGAGTTCGTAAAGCCCGGGAAGGGACAGGCGTTCACCCGAATCCGCTACCGGAACCTCAAGACGGGACGGGTTCTCGACAAGACGTTCAAGTCGGGCGAGAAGGTGGAAGCCGCGGACGTGCTCGACACCGAGATGGAGTTCCTCTACAGCGACGGCGGCGAGTGGCACTTCATGGACCCGAACAGCTATGAGCAGTACGCGGCCGGGCGGGCGTCGCTCGGTGGCCACGAGAAGTGGCTTCTCCAGGGGATGACCTGCGGCGTCACGCTCTATAACGACGCGATCCTGCTCATCCACCCGCCACACTTCGTGGATCTCAAGGTGGTCGAGACCGAGCCCGGGATCCGCGGCGACACCGCGACGGGGGGCTCCAAGAACGCGACCCTCGAAACCGGAGCGGTGGTGCGAGTCCCCTTGTTCATCGAGGTGGACGAGACGCTCCGGCTCGATACGCGAACCGGTGAGTACGTTTCGCGGGTAAAGAACTGACCGGCACGGGCAGCCCCGAGTGGGGCCCCAGCGCTCCCCTCGCGAACCTCCGGGTGCGCTCCCGGCTGGTTGCCCGGTTGCGGGCGTTCCTGACGGCCCGCGGCTATCAGGAGGTCGAGACTCCGATCCTCGGGCCCCATGCCGCGCCCGATCGCCATCTGGAGTCCGTTTCCGCGGCCGGGGGTTTTCTCCACACCTCGCCGGAGTTCGCCATGAAGCGTCTGCTGGCGGCGGGAAGCGGTCCCATCTTCCAGATCGTCAAGGCGTTTCGCGCCGGAGAGACCGGGCGGCTCCATGCGGTCGAGTTCACCATCGCCGAGTGGTACCGCCTGGGGCCGCTCGATGGATTGCTGACGGAAATGGATCTGCTGCTGGGCGACCTCCTCGGCGTCCCCCCGGCGGAGCGGCGCACCTATCGCGAGCTGTTCCTCGCCGCCGTGGGCGCCGATCCCCTTTCGGCGGCGGACGATCGCCTGCGGACGCTGGCCGAGTCCCACGGGCATCCGGGATCCCCGGACGACCGGCCCGCGGCGCTCGATTTCCTGTTCTCGCGACTGGTGGAGCCCAACCTTGGTTCCCGCGTCCCCACGATCGTGACGCGGTTCCCGGCGCCGCTTGCGGCCCTCGCACGGATCAGCGACGACGATCCGAGGACGGCAGAGCGCTTCGAAGTGTTCTGGGCCGGGCTGGAACTCGCGAACGGGTACGACGAACTTCAGGATCCGCCGGAGCATCGCCGCCGTTTCGCGGTCGAGAATCGGGCTCGCGCACGCGGGGGCAGGCCGCCGGCGGAGCCTGACGAACGGTTCCTCGACGCCCTCGCGGACGCCGGCCTGCCGCGTTGCTCCGGGGTGGCCCTCGGCGTGGACCGCCTGGTCATGGCGGCCGTCGGGGCATCGCGGCTGGACGAGGTCATCGCGTTTCGGGAAGACGGCGGCTCCTGAGCCGGTGCTCTTGTTTCTTTCCCCCGCCGGTACACTGACCGGCTCTTTCCCGGAGGACTCTCTTTCGATGCATATTGGACGATCTCTTCGCACTTCCGCGGCTTTCGCCGCGGCCGCCCTGTTCGCCGCGCCCCTCGCGCTGGGGCAGGGCAGCCACCGCGACTACCACGAGCACTTCGACGAAGCGAACGTCACCGTTCCGCCGGAGTACTTCGAGGACATGCAGTTCCGCGCCGTCGGCTTCACTCGCGGCGGCCGCTCCACGGCGGCGGTGGGTGTGGCGGGCGACCCGCTCACCTACTACTTCGGCGGCACCGGCGGGGGCGTCTACAAGACGACCGACGCCGGGCACAACTGGACGAACGTCACCGACGGTTTCCTGGGAGTAGGCGCGGTGGGCGCCATCGAGGTGGCTCCCTCCGACGTGAACGTGGTCTATGTGGGCACCGGGTCGGCGTGCCCGCGGGGGAACATCTCCGTCGGCGACGGGATGTACCGCTCGACCGACGCCGGCAAGACCTGGGAACACATCGGCTTGCGGCATGCCGGCCAGATCGGGGCGATCGTGGTACATCCGGACGATCCGGACCTGGTCTACGTCGCCGCGCTCGGCTACATCTTCGGGACGAACGAGGAGCGCGGGATCTTCCGCAGCCGGGACGGTGGGAACTCCTGGGAAAAGGTCTTCTTCCTGTCCGATCGCACTGGATTCGTGGACATCCAGATGGACCCGAACAACCCGCGCATCCTCTACGCCGGCGCCTGGCGCGCCGAGCGGAAGCCCTGGTCGATGATCTCGGGCAGCGAGGACGGAGGGATCTATCGGAGCAAGGACGGCGGCGACACCTGGGAGAAGGTCGAAGGCGGCCTCCCCGGCGGGACGGTGGGCAAGACGGCGATCGCCATCTCGCCGGCAAACTCGGACCGTATCTGGGTGTTGATCGAGGTCGAGGGCGACGAGGGCGGCCTCTACCGCTCCGACGACGGCGGCGAGAGCTTCACCCGCATCAACGGTGACGCCAACCTGCGGCAGCGTCCTTGGTACTACATCCACATCTACGCGGACCCCCGGGACGAGAACACGATCTACGGCCTGAACGTGGGCTTTCACAAGTCCATTGACGGCGGCAGGACTTTCCCTGAGCGCATCCGGGTGCCGCACGGCGACAACCACGACCTCTGGATCAACCCGGACAACCCGATGAACATGATCAACGCCAACGACGGCGGCGCGAACGTCTCGTTCGACGGCGGCCAGAGCTGGACCGACCTGAACGGACAGGAAACCTCCGAGATGTACCGGGTGTACGTGGACGACCAGTGGCCGTACCGGATCTACGGTTCGCAGCAGGACAACAGCACCATCTCCGTACCTTCCCGCGGCGGATTCAGCGTGGTTCCGGACTGGTACCAGGTCGGCGGCTGCGAGAGCGGGCACATCGCCGTGGATCCGCGTGATCCGGACGTGATCTACGCGGGTTGCTACGGCGGTGCGATCACACGCGTGAACCGGAAGACCGGCGAGTTCCGGCAGATCCTCCACTACCCGCAACTACAGCTCGGACAGGCGGCGCGGGATCTCAACTACCGGTTCCAGTGGAACGCGCCGATCCGGCTTTCGCCGCACGATCCGGACATCCTCTACCACGCTTCGCAGGTGGTCCACATGTCCCGGGACCAGGGCCAGAGCTGGCGGGTGATCAGCCCCGACCTGACCACCAACAACCCCGAACACCAGGACTACGCGGGCGGTCCGATCACCCGCGACAGCACCGGCGTCGAGGTGTACAACACCGTCTTCTCGTTCGAAGAGTCGCCGCACACGCCCGCGGAACTGTGGGCGGGCAGCGACGACGGCCGCGTCCACATTTCCCGCGACCGCGGCGAGACGTGGACCGAGATCACCCCCGGGGGGATGCCGGAAGGGGGCACGGTCAACGTCATCGAGATGTCCTCCCACGATCCCGCGCGGGTATTCATAGCGGTGTACCGCTACCGGGAGAACGACTTCCGCCCGTACATCTTCCGGACCAACGACGCAGGAGAGAGTTGGGACCTGCTGACCGACGGGACGAACGGGATTCCGCCAACGCACTTCACCCGCGCCATCCGCGAAGATCACGACCGCAAGGGACTGCTCTACGCGGGAACCGAGTTCGGGCTCTACGTCTCGTTCGACGACGGCGCTCACTGGCAGCGCTTCCAGAACAACCTCCCGGTAAGCCCGATTACCGATCTGCAGGTTCACCGAAAGGACCTGGTGATTGCGACCCAGGGCCGGTCCTTCTGGGTGCTCGACGACCTGAGCCCGCTCCACCAGATCACCGACGAGACGATGGCGGCGGAGTCGGTGCTCTATGCGCCCCGCACGGCCTATCGCGGCGGTTTTGGAGGTGCGGCCCAGATCCAGTACCACCTGAAGAGCGAGCCTGAATCCGCGATCACGTTGGAAGTTCTGGATTCCGCGGGAAACTCGGTGCGGAAGGTCACCGGGCAGCCCGGCGCCGCGGCTCCGAGCGGTCCCGTCTCGCCGTTCGCGGCGTTCTTCGGCGGCGGTGCGCGCGCCCGTCTCCCCGCCGCGGCGGGGCTCAATTCGTTCCGCTGGAACCTTCGCAGCGAGGGCATCCAGCGGCCGGCCGGCGTAGTGCACTGGGGCGGCACCCCGGGGCTCTCGGTGCTGCCGGGTACCTACGAGGTTCGCCTGACGGTCGGGGAGGAAACCCGCACGCAGCCGCTCGAGGTGGCGATGAATCCCAACCTTTCCTCCACTGCCGAGGATCTCGCGAAGCAGCGTGAACTCGGCGAGACCGTCGCCGGCGAGATCACGAAGCTCTTCGATGCGCTCAACCGGCTCCGCGACGTCAAGTCCCAGGCAGGGGACATCGTTGGGCGGCTCCGGAAGGCGGGGAAGGCGGACGAGGAACTCGGGACGCTGAGCAAGTCGCTCACCGATCGCCTGACCGAAATCGAGGAAACCATCACCCAGACCAACAGCAAGTCGTCGCAGGACCCGATCAACTTCCCGCCGCAGATCGACAACCAGTTGGTGACGCTCTACGGATATATCGTTCAGGCCGACTACGAGCCCACCGCCGGCGCGTACCAGCGTTTCGACGACCTGAAGCCGGACCTCGACGCCATCCACACCGACCTCGAGGCGGCGATGACCGAGCACCTGACCCCGTTCAACGAGCGGGTGGCCAGTCTGGGCGTCCCGGCGGTAGTGGTGGCCACTGAGGAGAACTGACGAGACGGTGCCGGTCGGGAGAAGGGCGGGACGGTCAGGAACCGCCGGTCTTCAGACCCGGTCTTCAGACCGGCAGCGCCCCACGTCCGTGGCGCAGGAGTCGCGTACATCTGTTCGTGCCGACAGCGAGAACAGCTTGGAGCGCCGGCCTCCGGCCGGCATCGCGCGGGAGCGCGAAACCCGCGCCGATGACGCCCCGCTATACGAATGCTGATTCCGCACCCCGCTCTCATTGCCCCTCTTGCGGAAGGGCCCCCGCCTTGGCGGCCATGCACATCGGGAGCATTGAACTCGTCAATTCCCGCGTCTTCCGGGGAACAGAGCTCCGTTGGTTGCCTGGCGTCGCCATCGTCGCGGGCGGCAACGGTCCCGGCAAGTCCACGCTGCTCGATGTCTTCAGGTTCCTCCAGGAAGCCCTCGCCGCAAACGCAGCCGCCACGGTCGTCCAGCGGCGCGGGTTCCGCGAAGCGGCGCGGGTTCCGCGAACTCGCCAGCCGGGGTCTTGTAGTCGGTGCGCACACCCACCCCGAGGCGTGGGTCGCCCCTTTTTGCTGTGTGGCGGGCACCTAGCCGCGGCGAATTGAAGCTTCCGATGCCAACGGCGAACATATACCTAGATCATCAGGCCACGACGGCAGTTGATGACAGGGTTCTGGAGGTCATGTTGCCATGGCTGGGACGGCCGGCGAATCCACACTCCAGAGAGCATGCTTTCGGACAGGACGCTGCAGAGGCGATCGAGATGGCGCGAATGCAGGTTGCGGATAGGGTCAATGGTGATCCCAAGGGAGTTGTGTTTACTGCCAGTGCCACGGAGGCCGCGAACATCGTTGTGCGTAGTTTCGCGAATGGCAGGAGTCACTTGCTGATCAGCGCAATAGAGCATCCGTGCGTTGCGCAAACAGCGGCGGCTTGCATGAAGGAAGGGCGCGCAGTGCTGACCGCCTCAGGCCAGCATCAGGCGCTCGCCCTTGGGTTCGGGCACGGGATCGCCGAATTCCGTGGCCGTATCAATCCAAAGCGCCATTGCTTCCTTGACGTTCCGGATTGCGGCCTCCTGCGACTTGCCGTGAGCGATGCACCCAGGCAGCTCGGGTACCTCGGCCACGAAGACACTGTCCGCGCTGCTCCAGTAGAGGATGATTTCGTATCGGTAGTTCATGGCTGCGACTCCAGATCGTACTTCAGGAGCAGTTGACGGATCTGTCGGACCTGATAGGGCTTCGCCATCCCGTTGTCCCGTTGCAGGGTGATGCGTTCGGCGACCCCTTCCTTGCGGAAAAGGTGGTGGCTTCCTCGAACTCGTTCGGTGAATCCCAGGTTCCGCAGCAAAGTCAACAACGCGGCGAAGCGGATATTGGCGTCAGAGCGACCTTCCAGAATCCGGAGAACCAGCGCCCGTCGTGGGGTCATAAGAGCTATGGCCGACAGTAGGTGACGTCGGGAGAAGGGGGTCGGGTATTGTGGAAGTAACCAACCCTCCAGATCTCCGAGGAGGAGTGATACGCCAGGACGGAGAGTACCGTCGTTTCCCTTCCCTCAACAGAGGGCGTTGGGGACTCGCTGACGGAGGTTCCGCGAGGGGGGCCTGCGAATTGGTGAGGCACCCGGTGGAAGTGGAGGTGGCGGCGCTCTCGGAGGCGTATGAGGATCATCGGACCGAGAGTGGCTGTCGGCCGGTGGTGCGTCACGTGCATGGCCCGGAGCTGGCGATGGGGACGGGGTTCTCGGGTTCTGGGAGGCTGGAGACGGCCGCCGGCCGCCGCCTCCACCCGGAGGTGAGTTGGTGGCCTTCCCGCAGGGAAATATGGCGCCGCAGGCGCGGGCTGGGAGCGACCGCCGACAGGAAGCAGAAGGGAGAGTTGACTTCCGGTACTGCCGGAGTGGCCCCGAGGGTGACCCCGGTGAGGACAAATCACTCGCGGGGATCGAGCCCGTGTCGCGCTTGGCCCAGGACGACCGGACGCCCGCCGATGCTGGCTACCCTCCTCCAAAGCGCCGGCGATTCTCGTCGTTCACGTCCACGTATTTGGCCAGGTTCTGGCCGTCCCTGATGCCCCCGTCATCGCCATCGCGGAGGCCTGCCTCTCGTGAGATCCGAGCAGCGTTGAAACCGCTGGCTCCGATCTCTTCGTTGAAGAGGATCCCGAACAAGTGACCCATCGCAGACTGTCTCCGGCAAGCCTTCCCTGCCTTCCGCATCTCCTTGAACTTCGCAACGAGTTGGTCCTTCGTCATGGCTACTCCATGTTACCCGGCTGCATTGGAACGTCGGCCCGTTTCCGCTGCGCCCCGGCAGCACCCGGATCCGGCCTCCGGCCGGCGGCCAGTTGTTCCGGTGGGGCCCGGCATCGCGCGGGAGCGCGAAGCCCGCCCGGATGATCGGTTCAAGTCGCGCCGAGCCATGGTCAAATCCACGGAGCCATGGTCAAATCCACGGAGCCATGGTCAAAGTCCGAGTTCCAACTCTTTCTCTCGCAAACTCGGTGAGTTTCCGATTTTCGGCCGGGCACGGCCCACCGGGGAGAAACGGTCTTTTCCGCCGAATTCGGGTGTTTCCACCGGCTTTTCGGTTTCGCGGAGGAACCGGAACCGGCCTGCTTCGAGCGTGGTCGGCAGCGTGGAGCGCGGGATCAAGCCATGGTCAAATTGACCGCAAACCATGGTCAACCTGCACCGGACGTGCGATTGGAGGGTGACTCCGTGACGCTGCCTATCGATCGTCGGTCTGCGCTTTTGTTGTTGGGCGGGGTGGGCGCCGCGCCGCTTCTCGCATCCGCTCGTTCCCGCGGGCTGCAGCCGGACCCGAGCCGGCCGGCCCGCATCCAGCCCGGCGACGTGTTCGGCCTGGTAAGCCCCGCGACCGCCGCCTTTGAAACCGACCCGACCGAAGTCTTCGCTGATGCGTTCCGGGCGGTCGGGCTGGAACCACGCCTCGGAAGGAACTACTACGAGCGGCGCGGTTACTTCGCCGGCAGCGACGCCGAGCGTGCCGCGGACATCATGGAGTTCTTTGCCGATCCGGAGGTGAAGGGGATCTTCGCCCGCGGGGGCTGGGGGGCAGCCCGGGTGCTGCCGCACCTCGACTACGACGTGATCCGCGCGAACCCCAAGGTGCTGCTCGGATACAGCGACGCCACCGCCCTCCTCATGGGAGTCCACGCGAAGACCGGCCTCGTCGTGATGCACGGCCCCGGCCCGGGGAACCGCTTCTCCACGGAGCACTTCCGCCGGACACTGATGGATGGAGAAGCGGATCTCCTCGAGAATCTCGTCGAGGATCCCGGCGACCACATCGTGCCGCGGGAGCACCGGGTCCGCACGATCGCCGGTGGGCGTGCAAGCGGGCCGCTCCTCGGCGGGAATCTGACGGTGCTGACCGCGATCATGGGTTCGGAGTACCTGCCCGATTTCGCTGGCGCCATCCTCTTCCTGGAGGACGTGGATGAGGCGGTCTACCGAGTGGACCGGATGATGACCACCCTGAAGCTCGCCGGGGTCCTCGACCGGATCGCCGGGTTCATCTTCGGCCGCTGCACTGACTGCGACCCCGGATCGGGGTTTGGCTCGCTCACTTTGGAGCAGGTAATCGAAGACCACATCGCTACGCTCGGAATCCCGGCGTTCCGGGGGAGCATGATCGGGCACATCCCCGAGCAGTTCACGCTCCCCGTCGGCGGCCGCGCCGAAATGGACGCGGATCGGGGGACCATCCGCCTGCTGGAACCCGCGGTGTTGTAAAGACTTACCGCCGCGCCACGGTGGTAGGCTCCCCTCACTGGGTCACCAGGATCTTGATACGTCCGCGTGGCGGACGGAACACCTTGACGCTTGACAACTCAATGAGCCCCGAAGGGCTCGACGGCCGGGAACCGGCTGGAGGCAGTGTGAAGAGGAAAGAGTGGATTCCGTTCGTGTCGCTCGGGGTCTTCATGGCGGTGATGAATCTCACCATCGCGGGATTCGGCTTCGAGCGCATCAACCGCATTGAAGCGCGGATGGACCGCATTGCAGTGCGGATGGACCGCATTGAAGACAGGCTGAGCAGTCTGGAGCAACGGGTTTCCCGAATTGAGGGAGTTCTGATGCTGCGGGTGGAACGAGCCGACGCGGGCGCTTCGCCACCGGGCGGCAGTCGCGAAGAACCCAAGGGGTAGCAGCCTGCGTTGATACCCGCGTGAGCGCCGAGCGAGGCCCCCACCGGGAGAAACGCTCATGCGCGTGCCCTCCCGCCCACCCCGCCGGCATGAAAAGCGGCATCCGCATTTGAAGCCCTTGAAGCCGACGAGCGTGATTCCGTTCGCGGCCTG
>MPMW01000021.1 GCA_002238705.1 Acidobacteria bacterium bin61
CCTGGACCCGGTCGAGGAATTTGCCCGGTGCCGCGCCCCGCGGCGGGTCCATCTCCACCGAGACCGCGAACCCGCCGTCCGCAAGGCAGCGGGCGAGCCCCGAGCGTTCCGGCGCCGGGACGGCGGGAACCCCCGCCGGCGCCTCCTCGTCCGCAATAGCTGCGACGGGTGGCGCCGAGGTCCTTGCGCTCGAAGCGCGAACGCCGGCGGAGGCGGCTCGGACCACCCCGGCGACTGCCCCGATGTGCTCGGCGCCTGTTCCGCAACACCCACCGATCAGAGAGACCCCGAGCCGCAGATACCGCTTGGCGTAGTGCGCCACGTAGTCCGGAGAGGACGGATAGAGAAAGCGTCCGTCGATCCGCTCGGGGATTCCGGCATTCGGTTGCGCAACCAGCGGGAGGGTCACGGCGCCGCGCATGCGCTCGAGCGCCGTGAGGGTGGTGTCGGGGCCTACCCCGCAGTTCGAGCCCACCGCGTCGGCCTCGGCCCGCGCGAGCGCCTTTGCTGCCTGATCGGCCGATACGCCAAACAGGGTGGTGGCCTGTTCGGAGAACGTCATGAGCACGATGACGCCGATGTCGGGGGCTACGTCCCGGGCGGCCGAGAGGGCGAGTCGAGCTTCCGCGAGGCTCGTGAAGGTCTCGATCAGGATGGCGTCGACACCGCTTTCGACCAGCGCGGCGATCTGCTCCCGGAATCCGGCGGCGAACTCCGCGGCCTTCTCTTCGTCAAGGGGACCGACGACTTCACCGCTGGGGCCGACCGATCCGAACATGAGTCCCCCGGGCCGGACCGCGGCGCGGGCCACGGCGGCGCCGGCGGCATTGATCTTCGCCACTTCGGAGGCCAACCCGTGACGCCCGAGCTTGAAGCGGTTGGCTCCGAAGGTATTGGTGCTGATCACCTCCGCGCCCGCCGCGAGATGGGCGGCATGGATCGCCTGAACCCGCTCCGGAGCGGATCGATTCAGATCGTCGAAGGAACGCCGTGCGGCGATACCACCCGTATAGAGCGCGGTCCCCAACGCGCCGTCGCCGACCCGCGGCCGCTCCCGCAGGAAGGCTGTCAGTTCCGCGCGGCGCATGCGTCCGGGTCTTCTGGCGTGGACGGATCGGGGGCCCGCAGCGGGGCTCTCTCCCGCGTGCCTAGTAGCCGACCACCCAGCGGTGGTCCACGACGAAGCGGAAGCCCGAGCCGAGCGGCCGGAGGCCCAGTTCCGCCACCATGGCGCGGGAGAAGGCGCGCCCCAGAATGACGTCTACCTCTTCACCGGTGCTCTTCGCCTGCTCATCGGCGGCGCTTGCCGCGAGATCGGTCACCAGCATCGTGCCCTCAGCCGTATCGGCTCCGGAGGCCACTTTCAGCGACCACGGCTGGTGCTTGTCGGTTTCGGTGCGTTCGGCGATCTCCGCGGCGCCGCTCCAGCGGGCGCCCCGGCCTTCAAAGCTGACCTGCATGGCGCGAGATTCTAGCGGTCCAGGCGCACAGTGACATGAGCCCCGCGGGCCGGGCCGCGGGGGTCCTGACGCCGGGAGCTAGGGCAGGGTGGGTGGGTCGAAGATCTGCGGGCCGCTCGGGCAGTCGAGGGTGTGCAGAAACGCCACCAGGTCGGCGATCTGTTCGTCGGACAACTGCCGGTCCATGAGCTCGTCGGTGTCGAGATATGGATTGGCCAGCCCGCCGCTCGCCATCAGGCGCACGGCCTCCTCCAGCGTTGCGACGCTTCCGTCGTGAAAGTACGGGGCGCTCTTCGAAATGTCGCGAAGCGTGGGCGTCTTGAACGCTCCCTGGCACGGTTCGTCCTCGGTCGTGCTGCAGGCGTCTTCCTCGGTCACCCGGCCCCGTCCGAGGTCGGGTTCCTCCGCGTCCATTCCGATGCCGACGTTGTGGTAGAGCATGTCGGTAAACAGCACGCCACTGTGACAGGTGGCGCAGCCGGCGCCGGCAGTGAAGAGTTCCGCTCCCCGCATCGCCTGTTCCGACATGGAGCTCGCGTCGCCGCGCCGCCAGTCGTCATAGGCGGTGTCGCCGCAGTAAAAGGCCTCCCTCTCGAAGGCGGAGATCGCCTGAACCACGTTGTCCGGGGTGGCGGGGCCGCCGAAGACCGATTCGAACTGCTCCGCGTAGCCGGGAACCCCGTTCAACTCCTCCACCACGGCGTCCGCATCGGCGCCCATGTTCCCACCGGTCCAGGCTGCTCGCGCCTGAGCCTCCAGCGACCCGCTGCGCCCGTCCCAGTAGAACTGGGTGTGGTACGCGATGTTCCAGAGCGTCGGGCTGGAACGCGTGAGCACGCGGCCGAGGGCGCCTTCCGCGACCGGCTTCCCGTCGGTGAGGCCGTTCTCGACGAGGTGGCAGCTATAGCAGGACCGCGTTCCGTCCGCCGAGAGGCGGGTGTCGAAGTAAAGCTGCTTGCCGAGGGCGACTTTCTCGGGTGTCTGGGGATTGTCGGCGGGGATCACCGGACTCTCGAAGTCCGCCGGTGGCCCGGGTACGAAAGCGGGCGGAGCCATTTCCCCGGAAGGCTCTTCGGCCGCCGGAGCGCAGGCGAGCGCGGCGGCGCAGGCGGCGGGAAGGAGGAGAAGTGAGAAGAGCCTCATGGCGGTACCCCGCTTCGGAAACGCAAAAAAAGGGAGGCGGGATGGTACCAGTCGGCCGATGCGGTTCCGTGTTCGCGCGGTTCTCTCGGGCAAGGCCCCATCGGTCGGGTGAAAGAACCCCCGAAGTGAGCGCTGATTGTGGACTGCCAGAACGTCTCGGCAGGGCAGGACCGGCTCGCGCGGTGTGCGATAGGCTCCGGCGACGTGTCTCGCCGAGGGGTCCTGGCCGCCGTATTCGTCCTCGTTGGAGTGATCGCATGGGGCGGGGCACTCCTCGTGCATCGCCCGCCCGCCGCCTTCCAGGCGACCCCGCGGCAGATCCGCGAGATGCTCGCCGATGCGGTCGGAGATGACCTCGGCGGCCCCCGGTTCGGGAAGCCGCCGTTTCACGACTTCTACTTCACCCGGGCTGCCTACACGAGCTACGGGTGGCGGGGCTGGCACGTGGATTACCCCAAGGCGGATCGGCAGTTCCTGATCGGGCTCCGGCGGCTCACGAACCTGGATTCCTACGAAAACGAGAACGGGGTTCTGTTGACGGACCCGGATCTCGGGAGGTATCCCTTTCTCTACACGGTCGAAGTGGGCGCCATGGCGATGACGGAGGAAGAGGTGCAGGCTCTCCGGCGGTACCTCCACCAGGGCGGGTTTCTGGTTGTGGATGACTTCTGGGGAACCGCCGAGTGGGTGAACTTCGCACACGAAATGGGCCGCGTCCTGCCCGGTCGGCCGATCGAGGACATTCCGCTCGACCATCCGCTGTTTCGTTCGTTCTACGAGGTTGACGAGATCGTTCAGGTACCGAACGTGGGGCAGGGGATGCGGGGTGGACCAACGTGGGAAAGAGACGGCTACCACCCGGTGGTGCGCGGCATCTTCGACGATGAAGGGCGTTTGATGGTTCTCGTGAACTGGAACACCGACCTCGGCGACGCCTGGGAATGGGCCGAGAACCCGTACTACCCGCTGCACTTTTCGAACTACGCGTACGCCATGGGAATCAACTTCATCATCTACGCGATGGCTCACTGATTCCGAGCGAACTCTCCCTTGTTCCTCTCCGCTTTCGAGTGGCTGTTCGGCAGTCCGCCGGTGGCGTTCGAGCGCGGAGAGGTCGAATTGCTGGTGCCCTGGAGCGTCTTCTGGATCGCGGCCGGCGTGGTTACGGCGCTGGTGTTTTCCCTGCTCGGCTACCGCCGGCTCAGGCGGCGGCTGGGGACGAAGGGGCGGGTCCTGCTCGGCGCGGCGCGCGCGGCCGCGATCGCTCTCGTCCTGCTCTGCCTGCTCCGCCCGCAACTCGTGCTCTCCCTGGTGGTGCCGCAGGAGAATGTCGTGGGAGTTCTCCTCGATGATTCCCGGAGCATGCAGATCGCGGATGCGGACGACGGTCTCCGCCGCAGCGACGCCCTGCTCGAGGCCTTCCCTGACGGGGCGGGGGCGAACGAGGAGCCGGACGCGCTCGGGAACCTGCTCCGCGAGAAGTTCGTAACCCGGCTGTTCCGATTCTCCGACACCACCGAGCGGGTGGGAGGAGCGGCGGAACTGGGATTCGCCGGAGCCCGTACCGACCTGCTCGGTGGTCTCACCCGCGTCGCCGAAGAACTTGCCTCGCTGCCGGTGGCCGGGATCGTGCTGGTGAGCGACGGGGCGGATACGGTGTCCGGAGGGGCGGAGGACGACTTCGACCAGGCGCTCCTCGACCTCCGAACCCGCGGGATTCGGGTCTACCCCGTGGTTGTGGGGCAACCCGAGTTCGAGGCCGATCTGGAAGTCGGTGCGCCGGATGTCCCGGCGCGCGTGCTGCGTGGCTCCCTGCTCGAGATCAGGGTGCCGCTTCGCGCCACCGGACTCGCAGGACGGACGGCTCGGGTGGAAGCTCTCGACGAAGGCCGCATCATCGCCACCGAGACCGTCCGCTTTGCGAGTGATTCGGTCGTGACCGCGGTAACGCTGCTTGCGCCCGCGGAGGAGGCCGGCGCCAGGCGCCTGCGATTCCGGGTCGCTCCGTTTTCCGGGGAGGTGTTGACGCGCAACAACGAGCAGAGCGTGTTGGTTGAGGTGGATGACCGGCCCCTGCGGCTGCTCTATTTCGAAGGGCAGCCGCGCTGGGAGTTGAAGTTCCTCCGGCGGGCCGTCGGGGGCGATCCCGAGCTGCACGTTTCCTGTCTGATCCGCACCGCCGAGGGGAAGTTCTACCGGGTGGACGTTGCGACCGCCGAGGAGTTGGCAGGGGGGTTCCCGGACACTCGCGAGGAACTGTTCGGCTATGACGGGGTGATCCTCGGTAGCGTGGAGGCGAGTTTCTTCAGCCAGGGCCAGCTCAACATGCTGCGTGACTTCGTGAGCCAGCGGGGTGGCGGCCTGCTGACCCTCGGAGGAACGAGCGCGTACGGTGAAGGCGGTTACCGGGACACCCCGCTCGCCGAAGTCCTGCCTCTCGCGCTCCCTGAAGTAGAGGCAACCGCCGCGAGCGGCGGGGAACGGCCTGCGCCGGCGGCCTTCCGGGAACTTTCGGTCCTGCCGACCCGAGCCGGTTCCCTTCATCCGGTGGCGAGGCTGGATCCGGATCCGCTCGCGAACGAGGAGCTCTACCGCAGGCTCCCGCCCCTTTCCAGCGTCAATCGCCTGCAAGGTCCGAAACCGGGCGCGACCGTGCTCCTTGAAGGACTGGGCCCGTCGGAAGAACCGGAGCCGGTACTGCTCATCCAGCGATTCGGACGCGGCCGCTCGGCGAGCCTTGCGGTGCAGGACCTGTGGGTTTGGCAGATGGACGCGAGCGTTCCGCTCGAAGACGAGACGCATGAGGTGCTGTCGCGGCGCCTGCTCCGTTGGCTCGCCTCCGACGCGCCACGGCGGCTGGAGGTGTCCGCCTCGCCGGCCAGGTCCCTCGTGGGCGAGCGGGTCACGCTGCGGGCACGGGTCGAGGACGAGCGGTTCCTCTCGGTCAACGACGCGTTCGTGGAAGCCGAGGTGACCGGGCCGGATGGCGTCATTTCCGCGGTTCCCCTGCGTTGGACCGGACAGGGCGACGGCGAGTACTCCGGCGTTTACGTTGCCGGCGGGCCGGGAACCCATCAGGTGGAAGTCCGCGCCGAAGGCGCGGGACTCGCCCAGGGATCGGAAGCGCCCCGCGCGGCCACCCTGTTCGAGGCCGGTGTGGTGGACGACGAGTTCTTCGACGCGGAAGCGGACCCCGATCTGCTCTCCCGCATCGCCGAGGCGACCGGAGGCCGATCGTTCGCGCCGGGTGAGGCCGAGGCGCTCCTGACGGATCTGAGTCTTGCCGAATCGGGAACCACCGTGGTCGAGCGGCGGGACCTCTGGAACGTACCGGCGGTGTTCCTGCTGCTCTTCGGATTGCTGGCCACCGAGTGGGGAGTGCGGCACGCCCGGGGTCTGCCGTGAGCCAGGAGCCTTCCCGCCGTGTCCCGCGAGCGGGTGGATCCGTGCTCCGGAAGATCGTGCGGCGCTCGGTCCCCACGTTCCTTGGGGCGCTCGCCCTCGCGGGCGGCGAGGCAGGAGCGACGGGAAATGGCAGCGATGCCGGACCCCGGCTGGTTATCGTCGCGGGTGTGGGTGGCTCCCCCGAGCACCGGGAACGCTTCTCGGGCTGGGCACGGGAACTGTGCGCCGCAGCGGTGGCGACACCGGTTCCGGCCCGGGTCCGGGTGCTCGTGGAGCGGCCTCCGGAAGCTGGGGAGTCCGGCGATCCCTGCGCCCCCGCTGGCAGGAGCACCGAGGAGGCGCTCGCACGCGAAATCGAGGCCGCGGGCGAAACAGGGGCCGCCGAGGCCGGATTGGTCCTGATCCTCATCGGTCACGGCAGCGGGGGCGGAAACCCGCGGTTTCAACTTCCGGGCCCCGATCTCTCTCCGGAGCGCCTGGGGGAGATGCTGCAGAGCGCCGGAGCCGGACCGGTGACCGTTGCCCACCTGGGCAGCGCTTCCGGAGCCTTCGTGCCCGCCCTGTCCGGGCCCGGCCGCGTGGTGCTCACCGCGACGCGCGCCAACGAGACGAACGAGACCCGCTTCCCGCGGCACTTCATTGCCGCGCTTGCCGGGGACGACGGCGACCGCAACAAGGATGGGCGGCTCTCCGCCCTTGAGGTCTTCGATTTCGCCCGTCGCGGGGTGGAACGCGAGTACGAGCAGGAAGGGCTGCTCCGCACCGAGCATCCGCTGCTGGACGACAACGCCGACGGGCTCGGCAGCCTCGAACCGGAGGCGGCGCCGGGTACGGACGGAGTGCTGGCCGGCCGGCGCGTCGTGCTCGTCCGCAGCGCGGCGGCGGTCGCCGATTCGTCCGGCGACACGCCCGAGATTCGGCGCCTGATCGCCGAGCGGGATGCACTGGCCTCCCGTGTGGACGCTCTCCGGGACGCCCGCGAGGGAATGGACGAGGAAACCTACCTGGCCGAGTTGGAAGCACTCCTGTTGCAGATCGCGGAACTCGCGGAGCGGATCGCCGCCCTCCGGGAGAAGACCGAGTGAACGATCGGGTGTATGGCCGCGCGCCCACGGCCGCGGCGATCGCCATCGCCGCGCTGGCTGTCGTGTGCCCCGCGGCCGCGGCGTGGAGGCCGCCGGAGGAAGGATCCGCGCGGCGCGCTCAGGACTCCCGCCCGGCCGGATGGCCGGGAGGTCCGGAGGGCGCGGCGGCGGCACTTCGCTCCGGCGGGTATGAGGAAGCCGAAACCGCCTATCGGAGAGCGCTCGGCGAACCCGGAGCGCGTCTGGGGCTGGTGGAGACGCTGCGGCTGACGGGAAGATACCGGGAGGCGCTCGAATTGCTCGAGCCGGAAGAGGGAACGCGCCCGCCACTGCCGGAGCTTTTGGCCCGGGCCGAACTCCATCTGGAGATTGGCGAAGCGCAACCGGCGGAGGAACTCCTCAAAGAGCTCCTGGATCCTGCGCGCGGGGCGGCGGACGGGCTGGCACTCGAGGCCGAAGCGCAGCTTGCGCTCCTGGAGTTGCGGCGCGGCAAGCGCAAAGCGGGACTCGCTCGGCTCCGGCAGGTGATCGATTCGTACAACGCATCCCCGGGTTACCCCTTCAACGCGCGCGCGCTCTCGGCCGCCGGGAGAGCCGCCGCGGCGCTCGGGTTCCAGAACCCGGGGCTGTTCCGCGATGCGCTCCGAGTCTTCGATGAAGCGGCGTCGCTCGATCCCGGGGATCCGCTTCCTCAACTCCTGGCGGGGGAACTTCTGCTCGACAAGTTCAACACGGCAGAGGCCGCGGAGAGCATCGTGGCGGTACTGCGGAACAATCCCAAACACCCCCACGGCCTCTTCCTGACGGCCCGCATTCAGGACCGTCCCGCTGCCGCCCTCGCCGACGGACCCGGTCCGGTGGACGCGCTTGCCGAGGCGCTGGCCGTCAACCCGAACTTTCCGCCGGCCCGGGCGCTCGAAGTCCACCGGCTCCTCGAACAGGAACGACACGAGGAAGCCGAACGCCGGGCGGTCGCTGCCGTCGAAGAACTGCCGGACGCTCCGGAAGGGATTGCCGCCCTGGCCGCGGTCCGTTTCCTTGCCGGCGACGACGCCGAACTGTTCGCTCTGGAAGCCCGCTTCCGGCACAACTGGGCGGGCGATCCGCTGCTGGACCTGGCGCTTGCGCCCGCCGCCGAACGGCGTCGCTGGTATCGGGACGCCGCGCAGCGGAGCCGGGTGGCGCTCCGACGGAGTCCGGATTCGGCGGCCGCCTTGCGGCTACTGGGTCTCAACCTGCTTCGACTCGGCGAAGTGAACGAAGGCCGGACCGTGCTGGAAGATGCTTTCGAGCGGGATCCATTCGACGCTCTGGTCAAGAACACTCTCGACCTGCTCGATGAGTTGGATGGCTTCGAGAAGGTGAGTTCGCCGCCGTTCGAGTTCGTGCTCCCGGCGGGCGAGGCGGGAGTGCTCCGCCCCTATGTCGAGGCTCTGGCGCGGGAGGCGGTGGAGTCTTTCCGGGAGCGCTACGGGTACGAGCCACCCGAATCCCTCCGCATCGAGATCTACGACCGCTCGGCCGATTTTTCGGTGCGGACCGTGGGTATCACCGGGATCGGCGCCCACGGCGTCTGCTTCGGGAACGTGATTGCGCTGGAGTCCCCCTCGGCGCGGGAGATCGGGTCCTACCATTGGGCCTCGACGCTCTGGCACGAGTTGGGGCACGCGGTGGCCATGGGCCTGACCGAGAACCGTGTTCCGCGCTGGTTCACGGAGGGGCTGAGTCTGCTCGAAGAGCGCTGGCGTTTCGGTGACGGGGCGGCGCTTCCCTTCTATCTCGCCCTGCGGGACGGACAGCTCCTCGACGTCCCCCACCTGAACGACGGGTTCGTGCGGCCGACGTATCCCGCCCAGGTGGGTGTTTCCTACTTCCACGCCTCGCTCGTTCTCGAACACATCGAGCGGGAATACGGATTTGACGCGATCCTCCGGATGCTGGAGGGCTACCGCCAGGGCAAGGACACCGAGTCGGTGATCGAGCAGACCCTCGGGGTCACCCCGGCGGCGCTCGATGACGCCGTGGACGCGGTGGTGGAAGCGCGTTTCGGGGAAACCGCGCGGGGGCTGTCGGAGTCCGGAACCGAGGGGCAGGGAACCGCGGGCCATCCGGCAATCCCCCCGGACCAGGGGGTCGAAGCGGTCGTCGCCCGCGCCGATGCCGCGCCGGCGAATTTCGCCCTTCAGATTCGAGCGGGGATCGCGCTTCACGAAGCGGGGCGTAACGCGGAAGCCACCGAACGGTTCGAACGCGCCGTTGAGCTCGCTCCGGAATACGGTGGAGCGGACGGGGCCTATCGCTATCTTTCCCGGTTGTACGCCGAAGCGGACGAACCCGATCGGGCGCGCGTTGCACTCCACGACCATGTTGGACGATTCCCGGCGGCGTACGATGACTGGCTCCGACTGGCCGCCATGTATTCCGAAACCGGGCAACCCGGCGAAGCGGGACGCGCGCTCCAGTCGGCCATCGAGGCGTATCCCATGAATCCCGAACCGCACGAACGGCTTGCCGAGGTTGCGGCAACGCAGGGACTCGCGGATCTCGAGGTTCGGGAGCGGCAGGCGGTCCTGGCCAGCGGCGCCCCCGACCGCGCCGACGCCCTCTACTCGCTGGCGCTCGCGCACTTCCGGGCGGGAGATCGGGACCGGGCGCGACGGCGGGTACTCGAGGCGCTCGAGATCGCCCCCACTTTCGACGCCGCTCTGCGGCTTTTGCTGGATATCCGCAGGCAGGGCTGATGTCACTGCGGCACCCGCTCGGCGGAGGATGGGCCACGGCGAGGCGCGTCGGCGTTGCCGCCGCGTTGGTGAGCGCGCTGGGAGCCGGCCTGATGGCGGCCGGCCGGCTGGAGAACGGGCTGCCGGACCCCCCGGGGTCCCGGGACCGGTTCGCGCTCACCGCGACCTTCCGCCCCGATCCGAACGCGGTGGAACTCCCGCTCGACTACGACAACTATCCCTATGACGACCGGTTCACCTTCGCCCGCATCCGGTTCGAGCCGCCGCGTTACCGGCGCGGCCCCTTCTACTGGGGACTCGACCTGAAGTGGAACCACGACTACCCGTGGGGTGAGGAGAACTTCACGCGAATCCTTGGGGAGTACACCTCACTCACCCTCAACGAGGGCGGCGGCAACATCTATTCACTGAACGAGGCGGCTCTCTTCAAGCGGCCCTTCGCGTACCTGTGCGAAGTCGGCTTCTGGCAGCCGAGTGACCAGGAAGCCGAGAACCTGCGCGCCTGGTTGTTGAAAGGCGGGTTCCTGGTGGTGGACGACTTCGTTCAGTCCCGCCAGCTCAACAACTTCCTCTACCAGATGGAACGCGTCCTTCCCGACTACACGGCGGTGGAGCTCGATGTCACGCACCCGGTGTTCGATTCCTTCTTCCACATCGAGACGCTCGACTTCGAGCATGCGGTGCGTCCGGATCTGGTGCCCGTGTACTACGGTTACTTCGAGAACAACGATCCCAGCCAGCGCTTGATGGTGATCGCGAACTACAACCACGATATCGGTGACTACTGGGAGTGGTCGGGCAACGCCTACTGGCCGGTGGACCTCACCAACGAGGCGTTCAAGCTCGGCGTGAACTACGTCATCTACGGAATGATCCACTAGTCCGCGGAGAGAGCGCCCCCATGATGCCGATGCTGGAGAGCCGACCCCGGAACGCCCCCTTTCCGAAAGGGGGCGCGCTCGCCCACGGACCGCTGCCGCGACCCCCCACCGGGAGAACCGGCTTCGCGATGCACCCCGGCTCCTCCCGCGGCGAGGGGAAACCCTTCCCCACAATCCTGCCCGGTGACGCCCCTCCGCCCGGAGAACCGGCGCGTCATCCTTTCGCGTTCCCCACAGCCTACTGACGGGCAAAGCCCGGATCGGAGGATTCCTTGCCGACACCAGAAGAAAACCCAGGCGGGGAGGCTGCAGTCGCCGAACCACCGGTCGTTTCCGACGGCGATCTCGCCGAACGGATGCGGGAGGCCGCAGAGCGCGTCACCGCCGAAATCCGGAAGCGGATCATCGGCCAGGAGCAGGCGGTGGAGGAGGTGCTGATCAGCCTCTTCGTCGGCGGCAACAGCATCATCACCGGCGTTCCCGGACTCGCCAAGACGCTGATCGTCCAGACGCTCTCCGAGGTCCTGGCGCTGCGCTTCCAGCGGATCCAGTTCACCCCGGACCTGATGCCCTCGGACATCACGGGGACCGACATCATCCAGGAGAACCCGGACACCGGCAAGCGCAACCTGGTGTTCGTTCCCGGGCCGGTGTTCGCGAACATCGTGCTGGCGGACGAAATCAACCGCACGCCGCCGAAGACGCAGTCGGCGCTGCTGGAGGCAATGCAGGAGCACCAGGTGACGGTCCAGGGGCGCACCTATCCGCTGCCGGAGCCCTATTTCGTCTTCGCCACCCAGAACCCGATCGAACTCGAGGGCACCTACCCGCTTCCGGAGGCCCAGCTCGATCGCTTCCTGTTCAACATCATCATTGACTATCTGCCGGTCGAACAGGAGCGCGAGGTGGTGCGCTCGACGACCTCGGATGAAGTTGCCGAACTCGAGAACGTGCTCTCCGGTGAGGAACTCCTCGAGTTCCAGCACCTCGTGCGCCGCGTCCCGGTTTCCGAGCCGGTGCTGGCCTACGCTGTCGAACTCGCGCGGTGCAGCCGTCCGGGAGAATCCGGGGCGCCCGACTTCGTGAACGAGCAAGTCCAGTACGGCGCGAGCGTTCGGGCGGCGCAGTTTTCGGTGCTCGGCGGGAAGGCCCGGGCGCTGATGCACGGCCGCCACCACGTGGCGATCGAAGACGTGCAGGCGCTCGCTCCCCCGATCTTCCGGCACCGGGTACTGCCCAACTTCCATGCGCAGTCGGAAAAGGTGGACTCGGAGGACATCGTCCGGCGGCTGATCAAGGAAGTCCCGGTGCCGGCCTCGCGGATGTGACCGTTCTGGCCGCCTCGAAAGATCGATAAGGCATGCCCACGGGACAGGTCTCCGGCACGCGGTTCCTCGATCCCGCGGCCCTCGCGCGGATCCAGAACCTGTCGCTCGTGGCCAAGATGGTCGTACAGGGATTCATCAGCGGGTTGCACCGGTCGACCTTCCTGGGCCGCTCGATCGATTTCGCGGAGCATCGGCCCTACATGCCGGGAGACGACATCCGCAGACTCGACTGGCGCCTCTTCGCCCGCTCCGACCGCTTCCACGTCAAGGAGTTCGAGGCGGACACGAACGCCAATTTCGTCGTCGCGGTCGATGTCTCCCGCTCCATGGACTTTGGCTGGCGGGGCATCCGCAAGCTCGACTACGCGCGCTTCCTGGCCGGGAGCCTGGCGGCGTTCTCCCGAGCTCAGCGGGACCGGGTGGGCCTCGGGGTATTCGACCACGAACTGCGGGAGTTCGTCCCCCCTTCCGCCAAACATCTGGAGACGGTGCTCCAGCACCTGGCCCGCGCCACCCCGCCCGCGGAATCCGAGACGCGGAAGAAGAAGGCCTCCGGATCCGACCTGGGACCGCCTCTCGCCCGGCTCGGGGCGGCGCTCGGACGACGGGGCCTCGTTGCGGTGGTGTCGGACTTTTACGAGCCCCCGGAGGCGGTGCTGGCCGCGTTTGACCAGCTTCGCGTAACCGGGCACGACATCATGGCGTTCCACGTCCTCGATCCGGCGGAGGTGGACCTGGATCTCGAAGGCATTCCCGGTTTCGACGCGTCGGGCACCCGGTTTCGGGATCTCGAGTCGGGGGCCCTGCTCGACCTCTCGCCCACCCGGGCTCGGGACCGGTACCGGGAGGCGATGGCGGAACACATCCGCACACTACGGACGGGACTCGCGCGCCGCGAGGTGGACTACGTCCTGACCGACACGAAGACGCCGCTCGATTTCGCGCTGTTCCGCTATCTGAGCGAGCGGGAAGGGCGCCGCCGCCGGCGCTGACGGCAGCCGATGAGTTTCCTGGCGCCGCTCTTCCTCGGAGCGCCGACCTCCGGTCGGCCGTCGTTACGTTCCATATGTTGCTAGGAGATATCTTATGTGCTCTTAATACGGTTGTTTATCAATGAGTTATTGCGCTATACTGTCTCTCTGGTTGCGAAGAGGACGCGCTCGTTCTCATCGATTTCATGATATCCACTTGGTATCCGTAGGAACCAACAACCCTCTCCACGAACCAAAAACACTTCATGGAACGACCCTACCGGCTCTCCGCCCGCTTCGTCGCCACCATTGAACAGCCCGGACGCTACGGCGACGGGCGCGGCTCCGGCGGACTCTCCCTGCTCGTCAAGCATACGGCCCGAGGCCACCTGGCGAAGTCCTGGGCGCAGCGCATCAGCCTGGACGGCCGCCAGCGCAATCTCGGACTCGGGTCCTGGCCCCACGTCAGCCTCGCCGAGGCCCGCGAGAAGTGCGCCCTGAACCTCGCCGCCCGACGGCGCGGGGAACTGGTGACCGGTCGGAAGCGGACGGTCCCCACCTTCGAGGAGGCCGTCGAGAAGGTGATCGCGGTGCATCGGGCCGGCTGGAAGGACGGCAGCAGGTCCGAGGGAGACTGGCGCGGGACACTCAGGGACTATGCGGTGCCGAAGCTCGGGCGAAGGCCGGTGGACCGGATCACCACGGCGGACGTGATGGAGGTGCTGCTGCCAATCTGGAACGAGAAGCGGGTGACGGCCCGGCGGGTTCGGCAGCGGATCGGGGCGGTGATGCGCTGGGCGGTGGCCCAGGGCTACCGGGAGGACAACCCGGCGGGAGAAGCCATCGGCGCGGCGCTCCCCAAGAATGGCGTCCGCCCGCAGCATCTCGCGGCGCTCCCCTATGCGGAAGTCGCCGGAGCTCTGGAGCAGGTGCGTGGCTCCGGTGCGTATCCCGCGACCCTGCTGGCGTTCCAATTCCTGGTGCTGACGGCGTGCCGGAGCGGGGAGGTGCGCGGCGCGCGGTGGAAGGAGATCGATCTTCGGGCCCGGGAATGGCGCATTCCACCCGAGCGGATGAAGACGGGGCGTGAGCACCGGGTTCCGCTGTCCACCGGTGCGCTCGCGGTGCTCCGCGAGGCGAGAGAGTTCTCGGACGACTCGGGGCCGGTGTTCCCTGCGGCGCGGGGCGGACTGCTCTCCAAGCTGGCGATTGCGAAGCTGGTCCGGGATCTTGGGATCGGAGCGGTGCCGCACGGGTTCCGCTCAAGCTTCCGGGACTGGTCGGCGGAGTGCTCGGACGCGCCGCGCGAGGTGTGCGAGTTGGCGCTGGCCCACGTGAACACGAACGCCATCGAGGCGGCCTACCGGCGCACCGACCTGTTCGAGCGGCGACGGACGCTCATGGAGCAGTGGGCCGCATTCCTCGCCGGAACGGCCGTCTCCGCGCCCCTAGGAGCCTGCGCCGCAGGAAGTTCTGCGGGGTAGTTGGACGGACGGTTTTGCTAGGGAAGCTCGGCGAGTGGTGATTGGGGGTTTTTTGTCGTAAGTCTTTGATATACTGGAGATTAGGATCGGTTCGGGGGCGGGGCGATCGGGAGGTCAGAGATGTCGACGCGATTTCGGGCGTATCAGCCGGATCAGATTCTGCTGATGCCGCCGAAGTTGAGGGACTGGGTTCCGGAGGGTCACTTGGCGCACCAGGTGAGCGACTTGGTGGATTCGCTGGACCTTTCGGCGTTTTATGCGCCGTATGAGGGGGATGGTCGTCGGAACGCGCCGTATTCGCCACGGTTGCTGTCGAAGGTGTTGGTTTACGGGTATGTGACGGGAGTCTGTCCGTTGCGTGGGATCGCGCGGAAGCTGGAGGAGGATGTGGCGTCTCGGATGCTGGGAGCGGGGAACTTTCCGAAGCATCAGACCATCTGCGAGTTCCGGCGGCGGCACCTGTCGGCCTTTCGGGCCTTGTTTTTGCAGATGGTGCGGCTGTCGCGGGAGCTGGGCCTGGTTCGCTTCGGGACGCTATCGGTGGACGGGGACGAAGGTCCGGGCGCAGGCGAGCAAGCGGAAGGCGATGAGTTACGGGCGGATGTTGGAGGAGGAGTCGAGGCTTTCGGCGGAGATCGAGGAGTTGTTGGCGACGGCGGAACGGTTGGACGCGGCGGAGGACGAGCGCTTCGGGGCGGCGGTTCGTGGAGACGAGATCCCGGCGGAGTTGCGGCGTCGGGAGGATCGGCTGGCGGCGATCCGGGCGGCGAAGGAGCGGTCGGAGGCGCAGCAGCGGCGGATGGATGACGAGCGGGGTCGAGCGCCGGGGCAGGAACGACCGGCGCGCGGCGGTCGTCCTTACTACTCGTAGAGCGGCATCAGGCGTTCGCTCCGCCGCTCGCGGGCTGCGCCGCCGCCTCGCGGGCCTGGGCGATCTGCTGGTCGGACTCGCCGGCCTGCTCGGCGAGCTTGAGCAAGTCGATGAGGACGTTCACGGCGCTTCCAACAACAACGAGTCCACAGCCTGCGACTGGGCGATCGCGGCAGCACGTCAAAGCGCCAACCGGAATTGCAGAGCCCATGACAAGGACTTCGATCTGGGGTCCTGTCAGTGCACGGATGCCGGTGAAAGCGTGACGATAGGTCGATACACATGTAGTGTGACGTGGCGCTGCACAGACTGACGCGACTTTCAGTCCCTCCCTAAGCCAAACCCGGCGCTAACGGTGCCGGGCCACCGGCTAGACCAGGAGCGGCGCGTCTGGACCCCGCTGCCGGAACTGCCTCCGCTGCCGCATGGTCCTGCGGGGCCGTGAGATCCGGCGCGGGATCCGCTGCATCCTCGAAACCCGGTGAACGCGACTTGCGCGAGCCCGGGTCGCCATCTCATACTCGGGCGCTCACATGTTGGACGACACCCTTGCTACCGCCCTCGCCGGTGGGGCGGCCATCGCTTTCTACGCAGCCTTGGGAGACATCAAAAACCCGCTCCCCAAGATCGTCCGCCTGCTGCTTTCCGTCCCGGTTCTGCTTGCATGCGTCTGGTTGTTCAATCAGGTAAGTTGCATTGCCGTCACGAGTCCTTCCCAATGGTGGCAGTGACGAGGCTCTGTACTGCGACTGCGCGAGCCCGGACCTGATCCCGGCCGAGTGCGCCGTCTGCCGCGAGGCGGTGCGCGTCTGCCGGCGGTGTGTGCGGCAGGACGGCGCCCACCAGTGCAAGTTCCAGCGCGTCCTGCCAGAGTAGACGCCGTGGGCGACCCGAAACTCCGCACTATCTCGCTCGGCGGCGGCGTCCAGTCGACCGTGATGGCGCTCATGGCCGCGGAGGGGGATTTCGGGCCGGTCCCGGACTGCGCGATCTTCGCCGACACGGGATGGGAGCCGCGCCAGGTCTACGAGAACATCCCGTGGCTCCGCGACCGGCTCCCGTTCGCCATCCACTGCTCGACCGTCCCCGGCGCGAGGCGGGAGCGGACGCCGGCGCCGAGGAACTGGCGTAGCTTCCGCTTGATCGGCTTCACCTTCCAGTCGCCGGTGCATTGGCGCTGGCCCATGTGAACACGAACGCCATCGAGGCGGCCTACCAGCGCACCGACCTGTTCGAGCGGCGACGGACGCTCATGGAGCAGTGGGCCGCGTTCCTCGCCGGAACGGCCGTCTCGGCACCCCCAGGTCGGCACCCGAACGGCACTTGAACGGGCGTCGCGTACGATGCGGCCGGCATGGTGAAGGCCGACCTCATCAAGCGGGCGATCGAGGCCACGACTCGGGAGTCTCCCGCCGCGCGGGACGCGGTGCACGCGGTGTTCGAATCCGTTGCTTCCGCGCTGATGCGCGGCGACCGTGTGGTGCTCCGGGGGTTTGGGGTGTTCTACGCCGCCCTCCGCAAGACAGGTGTGGCCCGGAATCCTCGGACCGGCGAGCCGGTGAGCATTCCCCGCGGACGGGTGGTGCGGTGCCGCCCCGCGACGGATCTGCGCAACCTCCCCGGCAGCAGTTGAGGAGAGCGCGGCTCCCGCGCGAAGGCCGGGACGGCTGTTCATTACCAGCCTATTCCTGCCCAGTCCGTCATGTTCCACAGAGTGTCCTGACGTTCCCTTAAGCATCCGCTTATTCAACGAGTTATGGTGCTATACTGCTCCGTCCCGGAACGCCGCAAACTCGTTCGTTCCGGTTCATCTCGTGCTGTCCAGCTCCTGTGCGCAGGACCCCCGATCCATCCCGGAACGACCCTACGGACTCTCCGCACGCCGCCCCTGTCAATGGCAACTGGAAACTGCACGTTTTTGGCAACTGAAAACTGCACACTTCGGACGGGGGCATTTCGGGCGGAGCGGACGTTCGCGCGGTGAGGTCCACGGAGCGTGTTGGGCAGGACGGAGGGAGCGGAGCGACCGGAGTCCTGGCCGACACACCCCTTGGACCTGCGGTGCCGGCGGTCACTTGGCGGCTCCTTCACGCTGCGCTTCGGAGGCGGCGGGTGCTCATGGAGCAATGGAGCGCGTTCCTGGCGGAGTAGGCCGCGGATCTCGATCCCGCCTTTCCGGACCGACGGTCCCGGGTTTCCCGATCCCGATGCGGATTCCGTCGTCGGCGGAGGCCCCGGGATGGTTCCCATCCCCGGCCGCTGGCTCACGTGCTAAGGCACGAGGGCCAGCCTACCCATTGTGTACACAATGGGACTGGCGAGGGGAGGCTGCGCCCCCCTTCGAACCCCCGGCATCCGCCGCTGCGGGAGCAGCACGCGGACGGGGAGCGCCGCCCCCCGAACCCCCGGCCCACCGCGCCACTGCCGGAGCAGCATGCGGACGGGGGGCGCCGCCCCCCGAACCCCCTCACCGGTGCGCCCATGGCTGAGCGCCGCTCCGTGCAGATCCACCTCCGCGTATCACCGGCGGACCGCGCCGCCTGGCGCGCCGAGGCCGCGGCTGCCGGAGTCCCGCTATCCACACTGCTCCGGAAGGCGATGGCCCGCACGCGCACCTGGACTGCGGCGGCGGCCGATATCGAGCGCGAGCGCAACGTCCAGGTTGCCCGCATCGGCAACAACCTGAACCAGCTCGCCCGCTGGGCCAACACGCACACCTCCGCGGCCGAGGCCGTCACCGTGATCGCCAACCTCGTGGCGTTCGAGCGGTCGTTGCAGACGGTCGCCCGCCTCGGCGGAGACAGTGACGATGCACATTAGCTTCGCCGCGGGCGGCACCGGCTCCGCCCGGGCCTCGGGCGACTATCTCGTCGGAGAACGCGACTCCGCCGGACGGGTGCGTCCGGGCATCGAGGTTCTGCGCGGCAACCCGGACCAGGTGGCCGCCCTCGCCGACTCCCTGGGCTTCGAGCGGAAGTACACCTCGGGCGTGATCGCGTGGGCGCCGGAGGACCGGCCGACCGACGCGCAGATCGGGGCTGTCCTCGACGAGTTCGAGAAGACCGCGTGGGCGGGACTGGAGCCCGACCGCTACGCCTGGACGGCGGTCCTGCACCGGGAGCACGGCACCGGGGTCCACGTCCACATCCTCACCGCCCGCTGCGACCTGGAGACGGGCCGCAGCCTGAACATCGCACCGCCCGGTTGGCAGAAGACCTTCGGCCCGCTACGTGACGGTTTCAACCACCAGCACGGCTGGAGCCGCCCGGACGACCCGGCGCGGGCCAGGGCGCACCAACCGGGCCATCGCGCCTACCTGGAGGCGGCGAAGCTGCGGGCCGGCCTCGAGCACGAAGCCGGCCCGCGCGAGCTGATCCGTGACTACCTGCTGCAGCGGGTCGAGCACGGCGCGGTGCGGAGCCGCGCCGACGTGGTCGCCGCCCTGGAGGAGGCCGGCTTCGAGGTGCCCCGCCAGGGCAAGGACTACCTGACCGCCCGCGATCCCGACAGCGGAAAACGGTGGCGGCTGAAAGGGGCGCTGTATGAGCATGACTTCGAACCCGAACGACTTGACCGCCCGGGTGAGGAACCGGATGGCGACCGACCGCCGTCAGATCGAGGAGACAGCGGCGAGCGAGCTGCGGCAGCTTGGCGAGAACTTGAGCGCCGTCGCGAATGGCGCGCTCCGTACCATCGAAAGCGATACGGAAGCGTCGGTCGCGCGGATGCGCGTGATGCTGCTGAACGCGTGGCTGCGGCCCCTGGTAGTCGGCCTGAGCCTTTTTCTCGCGTTCAGCGGCGGGAGCTGGGGGCTGATGCGCTGGTTGTCGGCGAGCATCCAGAGCGAGATCGAGACCCTCGCGATGCTGGAGGTACGGATCGATCAAGCGCGGGAGACGCTGGTCGAGATCGAGGACACGACGTGGGGCGTGACGCTGCGGGAGATCGACGGGGAGCGGTTCCTGGTGCTGCCGGACGGCGCGCTGGAGGATCCGCCCTGGACCGTGGGCGGGCGGCCTGCCTTGAAGCTGTCGAGCGAGTGAGGGAGCTTTATGACCGAGTTAGAGAAACAGTTGGCGGCGGCCTTGGAGACGTTGTCCGCACAGTCCGCGAGAGAACGGCAGCGGGACGCCGAGCAGATCGAAGCCTTGCGGCTGCAAGCCGAGCAGCAGGCCGAGCGGACCGCAGCCTTGCAGCTGCAAGCCGAGCAGCAGGCCGAGCGGACCGAAGCCTTAGAGCAGCAAGTCGAGCAGCAGGCCGGGGACAACGCGACCTTGCGGCGGCAGTTCGAGCGGCTCGACGGGCAAATGACACACTTGGCCCAGGACTACAGGACGCTCGCCGCGATGTTGCACGGGCGCTGGACCTAATGCGCCGGCGCGGCCCGGAACGGGATCACGGTCCGAGCCGTTGACGCTTCTCGGCGGGAGACACGACCTCCGCGTCTGCGCCCCCAAACAGATCGGTCTGAAGGGGGGAGCCGTGCCACCAGATGCTTCGAGCGAGCCTCCTCCGCGAAACCCTCCTGGCCGGTGGAGGCACATCCCGCAGCGCGTCCGCCTTTCGCTATACTTGCCGGGGTAGTCGTTGCAGAGAGGCCTTGACCGAGCAGCAGTTCGCCGCGGTGGTCTGGGTGGGCTTGTGCAGCTGCGGTGGTTCTGGAACGACCGGCTCCGGCGCCTCCGTCCCGAACGTGCCGGAAGTTCAGCGGCCTCCGTCCGCACCGGCTCCTCCGGAGTCTCCTGCCGAGTTCCCAGACGCTCCATCGACGTCTTATGAGCTCCAGAATTCGCTGCTTCGACCCCATCGAGGGCCGATTCGCTACACGGCTGGAGTCAGTCCGGAGCATGACCCCACGGGGGCCCCAACGGTTGCCTACGGCGATTTCGACGGAGACGGACTCGAGGACTTCTTCGTCGGCGTGTTGGACAGCACAGCCAACCCGCGACCCGCTGAAATGTGGCTGAACACGGGGGACGGGTATGAACTGCGCCAGGACATCTTCCGGGGCGTGATTCCGCGCCAGGTTCATCCGAGAAAGGCGCTCTCGGGCGACTTCAACGGAGACGGGCGTCTTGACATCTTCGTCGTCGGTCACGGCTTCGACGAGCCCCCGTTTCCAGGGGAATCGCCTGTACTCATCCTCTCCACGGAGGATGGCGGACTTCGGGACACCGGAGACCTCCGAGGGCACATCGGCTTCCTGCATGGCGCGGCCTCGGCCGACATTGATCGGGACGGCGATCTCGATGTGTTCGTGACAGACCCCAGACAACCTTTCGTCCTGAGGAACGAGGGCGACGGCCGGTTGATATACGACCTCTCCCCTGTCCCTGTCGATCTAACCGAGCAGCCCGTCTATACGGTGGAGTTGATTGACCTGAACGAGGATGGCTTTCCCGATCTGCTCATCGGTGGTCACGAACACCAAGGCGCCGCGACAGCGATCTATTGGGGAAACCGCGCGGGGGTCTACCAGGTCTCGGACAAGAGCGTGCTCCCCGCTGTTTCCGGGTTCGGAGTCGTCGTTGACCTGGACGCGGAGGATCTGGACAACGACGGGGTTCCGGAAATATTCGTAACCCGAACGGGCGACGATCCGTTCTATGCGGGGTTCTTCCTTCAAATCCTCGCCTCGGACGATGGCGTGACGTACAGGGATGAGAGCGAACACCGCATCACGGGCGGATCCCATCCCGAGGCGCCATGGGTCCTGTGGCTTCGAATCCAGGACCTGAACGACGACGGCCACCGCGACCTGTGGGACGACTTTTCGTGGCGACCGAGGAGGACCTGGCTGAACGACGGAACCGGGCGGTTTTCTCCCGGTCCTGACTTACCCGACACCGATTGTCGACCGTTGCCGAGGCCACGAATCGGTTGCAAGGAATAGGCTCGTCTCAGCCGAAATCGTCGCGTCACCCATCGTTGCGCTTCGGTCGAAACACATCCGGCATTCCTCTGGTGCGCATCTTCGGCCCGAGGACCTCGCTCAGGAGCGCGCCTCATTTCGCGTACCGGCGGCCGACTCCGACGAGTAGCCGCTGCGCAGGAAGGGGTTGCACCGAGCCCCGTCCATCCTCCCGGTCGATGTGTCCCGCTTCGCCATGCCCGCAGCCCTCATACCGGCACGACCGACATACCGGCTCGACCGAACGGTTACTAGACGCCTAGCACGACGGTGGAGCGTTGGAGAATCAACCGAGTGGTACCGAACCTGATACTCGGAATCGGGGGTCGCTCCTAACTGTTTCTCGAATCAACGGCTTATATGGACGTGCCAGCCGACCTCCGGTCGGCATCGCGCGGTAGCGCGAAACCAGCGCCGATGGCAAGGTCTTGGCAGGGGTTGATTTCGGTGCATCTCCGCAACCCTGGTGAGGCTGTCCGCTCGGCGGAACGCAGCCACGAAGCGCTCGCCTTGCCTGGATGGCGGTTCCCGCCGCCTGACCGAGGTGTTGCGGCGTGAGTTTCCTGGCCCCGCTCTTCCTTTTCGGAGCCCTCCTGGTCGCGGTTCCCATCGTCATGCACCTCACCCGGCGCCGGCGCGAACCGGTCCCTTTCCCTTCGTTTCTGCTGCTCCAGATGACGAGCGCAACGGCACGCTTCAAGCGCCGGCGCTTTCGGAACATTCCGCTCTTGATCCTCCGCTGCCTGGCGTTGCTGCTGCTGGCGGCGGGGTTCGCCGAGCCGGTGCTGCGGGGCGGGGCGCTCGCCGGTGGCGGAGAAACGGCAATCGACCGGGCGATCCTCGTCGATCGCTCGCTGAGCATGACGGTGGGGAACCGGATGGCTGTCGCCCGGGAGGCAGCGCGCGACGAACTGAACGGGCTGGACCGGGATGACCGCGGCATCGTGCTCGCGTTCGATGGGCAGACGACGGCGCTTACCGAGTTGACGGGGGACAAGGGCGTTCTGGCGCCGGCCGTAGCCAATGTGGCGGCGGGGGGTGGGGGCACGAGCTTCGTGTCGGCGCTCGGCCTTGCCGGACGTCTGTTGCCGGAGGCTCCCGGGCGGCGCCGGGAAGTGGTGCTGATCTCGGACCTCCAGCGGAGTGGCTTCGAGGAGGGCCGGCCGCAACCCAGTTTGCCGCCGGGCGTCGAACTGAGGGTTCGTCAGGTGGGTGCGAGCCTCCCGGCCAACGCGTGGATCGCGGACGTCACGGTGGCGCCGCAGGGGCGGGAACAGTTGGTCGTAACGGCCGAGGTTCGTTTCGCCCCCGCTCCGGCCACGCCCGAGTGGAGCGGCCAGGTCGAGCTTCTTCTCTCGGGCCGGGGGGTGGACAGCCAGAACCTGACAACCGCCGCGGACCGGTTGACCACCGCCCGGTTCGAGCCGGTCCTGCGGCCGAGCGAACCGCTCGCCGCCGAAGTCCGACTCTCCGGAGACGGCTTTGCCGGTGACGACCGCTTTCACTTTGTGATCCATCCAGAGTCCGCCATCCGGATCGCCGATGTGGCGGGGGGGGCGCCGTCGGTGTACGTGAGTGAGGCGCTCGGAGTCGGGGTGGCGCCCGGGTTCCTCGTGGACCGCGCTCCGGTCCGGGGAGAAGGGGCGGTGGGTGACGCGCTCGAAGCGGCCCAGGTGGCTCTCGTCCGGGATCCGGGACGCCTCGACGCCGGCGCCGTGGACGCGGTTCGGGAGTTCGTGGCAGCCGGAGGAGGCCTGGTGGTGGCGATGGGACCGCGCCGGCTCTCGCGGAGTGCGGCCGAGCAACTCGAGACCTTCGCTCCGGCGCTGCCGGGAGAATTCGTGGACCGGGATCCGGCGGGACGCATGGGAGACCTCGCGGTCCGCCATCCGGTCTTCGAACCTTTCGCGGACGAGTCGGGGGGCCTCGGCGGTCTCGCCTTCTTCCGCTACCGGATGCTTTCCTCCATCCGTTCCGATGCCACGATCCTGGCGCGCTTCGACGACGGTAGGCCGGCGCTCGTGGAGTCGGGGTGGGGCGAAGGGAGAGTCCTCCTGTTTGCTTCTTCGATCGACGCGGAGTGGACCGACCTTCCCCGCCGTGCCGCTTTCGTCCCGTTCCTGCACCGGATGGTGGAGGTCGCCGCCGGCTACGAGCGGATTCCGATCGCCTATCGGGTCGGAGAGAACGTGGACCCCCGGACCGCGTTTCGGCTGCCTCCCGGTCCGACCGCTGAGGCAGGGGAGGTGCTGGCGGACTCGCCTTCGGGGGAACGCACCGTCCTGAGCGGCACGGACGCCCTGCGTCTGGGAGAACCGGGCTTCTACCGGGCCCGGCGCCCCGGTGCGACGGAGTTTCGCCAGATCGGAGTGAATCCGCCTCTCGCCGAATCGGATCTGCGCACCCTGGACCCCGACGAAGTTCGCATCGCGGCCGCGGCCCCCGCGGAGCCGGGCGACCAGGCGGCCGCAAGTTCGGCCGGTCCGGAACTGCCGGGACGGGCGGTCGGCTGGTTGCTACTCGCCGGGTTCTTGCTGCTGCTGGTGAGCGAAGCCTGGGCGGCGAACCGGAGCGCCGCCCCGGCCCTGCCCGGATGACCCTGGTGACGGCCCCGCACCGCGGTGCCTATACTCCGGCAACCGAGCAGCCCGTGAACAAAGTGAACCGGCATTCGAGCGACGACGCATCCCGGCTGAACCGCGCCGCTTCGCGTCGCTCTTCGTTGCGCTTGCTCGAAATACACCGGGTATTCCTCCGCCGTGCGCCTTGTCAGGCGAGCGCCTCGCCGCTCTCGCTGCGCGCTCCACCTTGTCCACGGGCCGCTAGCCCATGACGACGCTCGGGTTGCATTCGGCCGACCGTTCCTCGTACGAGGAACTGCTCCGGGTTATCCGCCGGGTACGGAGCCGCTGGCGCGTCCGGCGTCTCATTCTCGGCTTCACGATGGTCGGCGCGGCCGCGGTCCTGGTCGTGGGAGTTTCGTCGGCGGCGATGGACGCGCTCCGGTACGCGCCGTGGGTGGTCCGCGGCCTGCAGGCGGTGGCGTGGATTGCCTTTGGCGCGGCGGTGTGGCGCTTCGTGGTCCGGCCCTTCCGTTCGCGGGTCACGGACGAGCAGGTGGCGCTCTATGTCGAGGAGCACGACCCCACGCTCAGGGAAGCGGTCATCAGCGGTGTGGAACTCGGCCACCGGGACACGCAGCAGGAAGCCGGCGGGGGCGGAATCTCCGCGGATCTCAGCCGCCTGGTGGTAGAGGAGGCCATTCGGCGTCTCGAGACCCTGAACGAGGGTCGGCTCATCGAGACCTCGGCGCTGAAACGCGCCGGGGGAGCGCTCGCGACCGTTGGCGGAGTGGCCATCGTGGCGTCCCTGCTCGCTCCTCCCACACTTCTTCGCGGCGCCGCACTTCTTTTTTCGCCGTGGGAGGACCTGACCGACGCGAATCCCTACCGGGTGCTCGTCGAGCCGGGCGATGCCGCCGTGGCGCGCGACTCGGATCGCTGGATCGAGGCCCGGTTGGAAGGCTTCACGGCAGAGCGCGTGGACCTGAGAACCCGCGTCGACGGGGGCGCGCTCTGGGAGACCATCCCGATGTTCCCGGACCCGGAGGACGGGGCTTTCCGGCACCTGTTGCTCGGGATTCCGGAGGCGACGGACTACTACGTCGAAGCGGACGGGGTGCTTTCGCCGACATTTCGGATCGAGGTCGAGGACGTGCCCTACGTGGCGCAGATCGGGCTCCTGTACCGCTATCCCGAACACACGGGGCTCAGTCCACGCGTGGTTGAGGACGGGGGAGACATCGCCGCCGTGGCCGGCACGGTCGTGGAACTCGAAGTGATCCCCACGGTGCCGGCGACGGCGGGCGTGTTGCGCGTCGAGCCGGGCCCGACCGAGATCCCGCTCGAAGCACCCGAGGGACCCGGTGATTCGCCCTCCGGCGCCGGCGCCGAGGTGATGACGACCACGCTCACCCTCTCCGAAACGAGTTCCTACCGGGTGGCGCTCGCCGGACCGGACGGCAACCTGCGCACAGCCTCGCGCGACTACCTGATCGAAGTCCTCGAGGACCTGCCTCCCATCGTACGGTTCCTGCGCCCCGGCAGGGACTCTCAGGCCAACCCGGTGGAGGAGGTATTCACGGAAGTCCTCGCCGAGGACGACTACGCGGTCCGGCAGCTCGAAATGCGGGTCTCCGTCAACGGCGGCGAGGAGACCCGGGAAATTCTGGCGTCGGGAGGGGCCCGGGATGAGATCCAGTCCGGGCACACGCTCTTCCTCGAAGAACACGACCTGGTCCCGGGCGATCTCGTTTCGTACTACGCGGTGGCGCGGGACGGGGCCGGAGCCGAGGCCGCGACCGACATGTTCTTCATCGCGGTGCGGCCGTTCGACCGGACCTACCGGCAGGCCGATTCGATGCCTGGCGGCGGCGCCGGAGGCGGTGGCGACGGACTCGACGGCACTCTCAGTCTTCGCCAAAAGCAGATTGTGATCGCCACCTTCAAGATCCTCCGCGACCGCCAGGGGATGCCGGCGAATGCGGTTACGGAAACCGTCGCCACCATCGGCCTTGCCCAGGGGAGGCTCCGCGAGCAGGTAGAGACACTGAATCGCCGTCTCCGGAACCGCGGAATCGGGGCGGATCCCGAGTTCGCCGAGATCGTCGAGCATCTCGATGCCGGACTTCTCGAGATGACCGCCGCCGAGGAGTTGCTGATTTCCGGCAACCCGGACGACGCCCTCCCCCGGGAACAGAAGGCGCTGACCCATCTGCAGCGCGCTGACGCGGTGTTCCGCGACGCCCAGGTCGCGTTCGGGCAGGGTGGCGGTGGTGGTGGCGGGGGCGGTCCGCGGCCCCAGGCCGAGGACCTGGCGAGTCTCTTCGAACTGGAGATGGACAAGCTCCGCAACCAGTACGAAACCGTGGAACAGCAACGCCGCTCCTCGGCGGACAACGAAGTGGATGAACTGCTGCAGCGGCTCGCGGAACTCGCCCGGCGTCAGGAACAGGCGAACGAGCGCATCCGCCGCGGGGTCCGCCAGCCCGGAGGCGGGAGCGGATCGTCCCAGAATCAGCTCGCCGCGGAAACCGAGGATGTCGCGCGGCGGCTCGAGCGCCTGGCGCGGGAGCGTTCCCGTCCTGATCTGGCGGCGGTTTCCCGCCGGCTCCGCGAGGCGGCTCAGGACATGCGGGCGGCGAACAACGCTTCGGAAGGGCTCGAGAGCGGCCTTTCGGCCGCGAACGCACTCCGGGGCGCACGGCGCGACCTGGATGAACAGCGGCGAGCGCGCCTGGAGCGCGACGTCCAGAACGCGCTCGACGAGACGAAGCGGCTTCGGGCGGCACAGGACCGGATCCGCTCTGCGGTTCAGGATCTGGGCGAGGAACGCAGCCGCGAGGCCATCGCTCAGGTTTCGGAACAAAAGCAGGACCTCGCCGAGCGGGTCCAGCAACTGGAGCAGCAACTCGACGAGGTCAGCCGCGACTGGAGCCGGGACGAACCGGACGCGGCCGAGGCAGTGGGGGAAGCGGCCGACGGGATCCGCGACCGGAAGCTGAAGGAGAAGATCCACTACTCCCGCGGAGTCGCCGCGCAGCGGTCAGGAGAGTACGCCGACCAGTTCGAATCCATGATCGCGAATGATCTGGAGGTTCTCGAGGAGGATCTCGCCACGGCGCGGGAAATGGTGGAAGGGTCGGATCGCGCCGGCCGGGACGATGTGCTCGACCGGGCGGCGAGCCTCGTAAGGGGACTCGAAGGTTTGCGGAACCGTCTCGCCGATCAGGCGGAGCGGCAGGAATCGCAACGGGAATCCCAATCTGGATCCCAGTCCGAATCCCGGTCCGAGTCGAGTTCGGGTTCCGAAGGGGAACAGGCCCGCGAGGGGCAGGGTGGCGGTGGCTCCGCCGACGGCCGGGAAGCCCGGCAGCTCCGGCGCGAGCTCGATCGCCGGGTTCGGGACGCGGAGGCCCTGCGCCGGGAGTTGACCGGCATCGGGGCCGGCGGCGACCGGGGTGCGGACCGTCTGGGGCAGGTGGTGGACGCGCTCCGCGGGCTGAACCCCGAGCGTCTGACCGGAGACCCGCGCGGTATGGAAATCCTTGAAGCCGAAGTGCTCGACACCCTCCGGCAGCTCGAGTTCGAGCTGCGCCGCGCCCTGACCGGGGGTTCCGGGGCGGATGTCCTTACCGGTTCGGACGACCGCGCTCCCGCGGAGTACCGCGACATGGTCGACGAGTACTTTCGCGCCCTCTCCCGCCGCCCGACTTAGACCCCGTCGAGCGGTTCCCGAACGGGGCCGTGCGCAACGTGGAGGCTCACGCCTCAACTGCCGGTTGAGTTGGGGCCCCGTTCGGGAACCGCCCGGCGCTTCGCGCCGCAAATCGAAACTCCCTCGCGTGCTGGCGCACGCTTCGGCGAGTTCCGATTTGTCGTTACTTTTTTGTGAAAGGGGGTAACCCCCTTTCACACTTTCCCCCGAACACGCGGGCAGCGAACCGGAGGTTCGCTGCCATCTTGTTTTTCGCTCGTTCAGGTAGCGCCGCGGAACGGGCCACGCTGTTGGGTATCACGGCAG
>MPMW01000207.1 GCA_002238705.1 Acidobacteria bacterium bin61
CCGGAGGCGATGGACCATGCTCTCCAGCATCACGATCAAGAACTTCAAGAGCTACGAAAACGCAATGCTCGAACTATCGCCACTGACGGTCCTGATCGGGGCGAACGCATCGGGCAAGAGCAACGCGATCGAGGCGCTGCGCTTGTTGTCCTGGATCGCGCAGGGAAACCGGCTCGACTCCAACCCGTTCACGATCAATGGCCGCCGGAGGATCCGCGGGAATGTGGGGCAACTCGGCTACCGAGACGAGAAGCATTTTTCGTTCGAGTGCCGAACCACGTACCCGCGGTGGGATACGTACTCCATCACGCTGTCTTCCCACTACGATGAGTTTCGGATCTCGAAGGAGGCCCTCGCCGGGAGTAGTGAGAAGACCCCTCTATTCGAAGTCCGATTCCGGGAAGAACAGAAGGAGCGGGAACTGCGCGTCGGCGTCAAGGGCGCAGCCCCCAACGAAACTCCTTTCGAAGCATCCTTTACGGACCAAATGGCGGTGCTGATCCAGGTCCAGAATCTACCGCGCGTCGGGGAATCCCCGGCGCACGCGGAGGACCTGCGGAGCACGGCGGCGCTGTATGAGCAATGGCTCTCCCGGATTGTGTTCCTGGATGCCCAGCCAGCCGCCATGCGCGGATACAGCAGCAGGCATCCGCGCTGGCCGGCGAGTGACGGCAGCAACCTGGCAGGCGTTCTCTACAACCTGTGCAAGAACGCGAGCGCCAAGGCGGAGCTCCTGGAAATCATCAGCATTCTTCCCGAACAGGACATCCGGGACGTCCGGTTCATCGAACTTCCGAATGACGCAGTCACCCTTCGCCTGACAGAAACCTTCGGAGGAACGAACACGGACACGGACGTCGCGCTGCTCTCGGACGGCACGCTGCGCGTGCTCGCCGCTGCTACCGCCGTGCTGTGGGCTCCTGAAGGCGGTCTGGTCGTGGTCGAGGAGTTGGACGCCGGGGTGCACCCCAGCCGAGCGGAGAAGCTCCTCGGCGCGCTGTCGAGCGCGGCCAAGCGCCGCAACGTGCGAATCCTCACGACGAGCCACGACCCGGCGCTCCTCGACGCGGTGCCCGACGAAGCCTTGGGCGGCATCGTGTTCTGTTATCGGGACCCGGAAACCGGGTCCAGCCGACTGATCCGGCTGCGAGACCTCCCAAACTACCCGGAGCTCACCGCCCAGGGTCCGGTCGGACGACTCCTGACACGAGGAATCATCGAGCGGTCCGCCAAGGATCGAACATCGCCGGAGGAGCGCAGGCAACGCGCACTTTCCTGGCTTGAGGACCTCCGCGCCACGGCGGGATGACCTCCCTGGGCTACGTCGTCATCGTGGACACATC
>MPMW01000022.1 GCA_002238705.1 Acidobacteria bacterium bin61
CCTTCACGCCAAGGCGCTCGTCGTGGACGAGGCGCTGACATTCGTGACTTCAGCGAATCTCACCGAGGCCGCACTCGACCGGAACATCGAAATGGGACTGCTGTTGCGGGATCGCGTCTTCGCCGCGACCGTGATCGGGCACTTCCGGAGCCTCATGGAGCGCCGGCTACTGCTGCCGTTGCCGGTGGATTGACCTCGGTTCGGGTGGCGGGTGGCCGTCTATCGCCAGTCCTCGACCGGGAGGTTCGGCATGCGCCGGAACTCCCGGACGCCGTTCGTGAGCAGGATCGCAGCGAGCGCGTACGGCTTGGCTGCATGCCCGAGCCCGGATCGAAAGCCCGTCCGGCCCGAGCATCAAGGTCGCCCGGATCCTCGAGGACCTGCTATCGCCGTTCGAGCCGATCCTGTCGGTATCCGCGATCTCGGCCTGGATGGCGACCTGTTTCTGAAAGCACGACCCTCTCCAAATCGAGGGACCGTACAAAGTCGGCGGCTGCCTCCCATGCGTCAGGTGCGGCGAGCCGCAACTCGCGCGCCTGGTCGATCATGAAGTCCTTGCTCGAGTGGTACATCCCGGCTTCTACCTTGGCGGCGCGGCGGAGCGCTTCCCACGCCTCGGCCTGCGCCGCCTCGGCTGCCAGGACCGCCTCCCACTGACGCGGCAATCTCCGGGCGAAAACGCGCCGGAAGTGGTCGGGGACCTGCGGCACGTCTCGGAGCTTGACGTCGAGATACATGGCCCACTCCTGTGGGCGTTCGCTCAGGACAGCGGCGTAGGCCACACGGGTGCGGCCTACCATCGCCTGGAAGGCGTCCCACTCCTGCGGTGCAGCGTCGCGAAGACGCGAGCGTGCCCTCTCGTGCGAGGAAACGGCCCGCTCCAGATCCCCGAACTCGACCGGGGCGGCGCCACGGAGCGCGTCTCGTGCGTCCTGGGCGCCGGCGATCGCCAGCACGAGAGTCAGCGCTGCGGGGGCCATCGGTCAGGTCATCCCGTGATCCAGTGGGAGCGCGCGCCGTCAGCGGGCCGCGGCCTCGAGTTGGCGGAAGTGGTCCACGTAGGCACCGTACCGGTTCCGTATGTCTCGCACGTACCCCGTCACTTCGGAGCCCCGGACGTACCCATAGGCGGCTTGGCTTGCGTACCGGGGTTCGCTCAGTTTGAGCATCGCCTCCTCGACGTGCCCGAACCACCGCGATCCGTCGAGTCCCGACTGCCGCGCAAGGCGCCGGGCGTCCCGAACGTGCCCGAAGCCGCCGTTGTAGGAGGCCAACGCAAACCAGAGTTGTTCTCCGGGCGGCAGGTCCGGGAATCGGTCCCGGCTCCACGCGAGATACCGGACTCCTGCGTCAATCCCGATCTCGGGATCGACGAGCTGTGCCGGATCGATGCCGAACTCGATCGCGGTGCGGGGCATGATCTGGAGTAGGCCTCGGGCGCCCGCGAAGCTGACCCGCGCCGGATCGAAACCGCTCTCCTGGTACATCTGGGCCACGATCAGACGCCAGTCGAACCCTTCGGCCGCCGCCCGCGGCTTGATCAGCGCGTCGTATTCCGAGAGCTGACTGCCCGTGATCCGGTGCTCGTGCTGCTGCGCCTGCCGGCGGCGGTTCACGAAGTATTTGTTGTAGAGGACGTTGAATTCGGTGCCGCGGTATCCGGCGTCGAGAAAAGCGTCCAGTTCCCGCTTCAGGTCGTGCCGTCCCGGCCCCACCGCCCAAGCGAGGCGCATAACGGGATCAAGCGCGAGGCCGAGTGTCAACCGCGGATCGAAGGTCGCGGTGAGTTCCGCACGGTGACTCGCCATGAGCGTGACGTCGAGTTCGCCCCCCGCCACGGCCTCCAGGATCGAATGGCTGGACCGTTCGGACACCTCGACGTTGAAGTTCCCTCTCAGTCCGGCGAGCCTTGCCACGTAGCTCGTCGCCTGGGGAACGGTCACCGTGCGGCTCGCCAGGTCGGCGAGGTCGAGCACCGGTTCACCCCCCGTCACGAACGTCTCGCGAATCTCAAGGTAGTGGCGGGTGAAGAGGAGTCCCGCGGCGACGCGGTCGGGAGTCATCACCCAGCCGGCCGCCACGAGGTCTCCCCTTCCGGCGGTGAGTTCCGCGGCGAGTTCTTCGTGATCGGCGGCGACGGTCACCCACAGGTCCAGACCGTGAGAATCGGCAAATCTGCGCACGAGTTCATACTCGAAACCAAGCTGTGCCCCGCGCCACAGATGGTAGGTCGCCGGCGAACTGATCGTGAGCATCCGCAACTGGCCGGACGCCCGAATGGCGGACCAGTCCCGAGCTGCCGGGGATTCCTCGTACACCGTGTGGAGTTCCGTCAGGTAGCGGTCGAGGACGCTCTGGAGATCCGGATTCGTCGGCCGCAACGCCCAGGCGATGCGCTGCACGTCCGGCAGTTCGCGCAGTTTCCGTATCGCGGAACTGGTCCGCAGCGCGACGCGGGCGGCGGCCTCGTCCATGATCGTCGCGTCGAAGACACCGGCTTCGATCAGATCCTGAATCGTCCGGTGGTCGGCGTCGTCCGGGACCACCACCCGGGGCGCGTCCGGGTAGTGGGTCGCGAGGCTTTCCTCGTAAGCCCCCGGCAACACGCCGAAGCCGATCACCCACTCGTGCGAAACCGTCAGCGGAACCGTGAACGCCACGCGATTCCGGCGGGATTCGGTCTCCGTCAGGGTCGCCACGGCCACGTCCGCGCGGCCTTCCTCAAGAGCGACAAACAGCGCCTCGATGTTGCGCTCGACGATCCACTCCGTCCTGAGGGCGTAGCGCTCCGCAAATCGTTCGGCCAGCAAACGATAGCGCTCCTCTGAAAGCCCTTGTGCGGGCAACGTGTCGAACTCCTCGAAGCCGAGGCGCACGAAACGGATGATCCCCCGCTCCCGGATCAGTGACCAGTCGTCGGTCGTTGCCACCGGTACGGCGGAAGCGTCCCGCTCCGAGCCCATCCTCCCGCACCCGGGCAGGAGCGGTAGCAGCGCGAGGATCAATGGCGCCGAGACAGTCTGCAAAGGAACGCTCGTTCGGTCGTCTATCCAGTGCGACGCTGGATCGAGGTCCGGCGCGAATAGGGGTATAGAGTCCTACGGAGTCCAGACTTCGGCCCGTTCCAGGAACACCGCGGGGTTCGCCAGCCACTCCTCGTAGCCGATGCTTCGTTCGTCGGTCAGGTAGCGCAGCTTGTCGTCGAGGCAGGCGAGTAGCGCTTCTTCGTCCTGATCGAGAGCGAATCCGCCGAGGTCGACCAGAGTGTCGATGGCGGTCACCACGAGTGCGCCGGCCCACATCCGTTCTATGGTGCTGTTCAGGATCTTGTCTCCGGCCAACGCGTCCACCTGCCCACTGGCCAACGCCTCGGGCTGTTCCGTCTGGACGGACTCGGCGCCGAAGAACACGACCTGCGGAAGCTCCGGCGACGGGGGTTCCAGATGCATGCGGCCCGCGAGATTCGGCGAGGATCCGCTCGCAGCGACGCGGTAGGCGTCGCTGCCGTCGGCCACAACGGTCCCGCCGGGGGTGGCAACCCGGGTCCCCGCGAGCAACGCCCCGTCTTCGTCAATGAGCCCGACAATCTGGAGGAGGCGAGCCTCGCCCGTGGTTTCGGCCGAGACGCCAACCCGTACGTCGCGCGTCAGATCGCTGTATTCGGCGAGTCTGTCGGCATCGGCCGCGCGTACGAGAATCGAATGGCCGAATTCGATGTGCCCGGACGTGAACGAAATCGCCAGCATCCCCGATGCATCCACCGTGCGCTCCTCCAGGATTGTGATGCCGCCTCCCACGAGGTCGTACTCGGGGGTGGACGGAAGCAACCAGATCCCGGGCCAGACGTCGATACCCCGGCCGCGGAAGGCCAACCCGGCGCCGTCCATGGCTTCGAGGGCGTTCAGCAGATCGGCCTCGTAGCCGAGGTGCTCGTCGAAGGCTTCGGCGCCTGGATCCGGGCTCGCGCTGTGGCTGATCGGCTCAAAATGAGCGAAGAAGCCGTACTCCAGAATGCGCCCCGTGTCCGTGCAACGGGCCCCCATCGGGTCTGTTGTCGGGGGCGGGGCCGGGCTCGGAGGCGGAACGGTCGGAGATGGAGAGTCCGAGCCACCGTCGCAGCCGACGGCTGCGGCAACGAGGCCAATTGCGGCAAGACGCCGGAAACGCGGCCAGCACCCCGGGCTTCTACGGATCACCATTTCATCTCTCCTTTTCCAGATTCGGGCAGCACCGCGAGAACCCCTTCGAAGACGCGACTGACCGTCCGTCGGATCCCGGGCCGGCCCCGTCCCAACGAAAGATCGTCGTAACCAGGAATCCCACGTTGGAAGCGATGACTCGACTAAACGTCATTTTCGCCGGGTCCTCTGCGAAGCGAACCGACGGGGGACGCGTTCCACGTGAGTTCGAGGCGAGCGCGCACTCGGCGGAGGCCGTCCCCGCCGCATCCTGCCAGGACCGTCAGGCTCGCCCCCGCGAGTCGCTTCATCGCCGGCGCTCGCGGCGCCGGCGACGGACGCGGAGCGCGAGCCAGATAGCCGAGGCGGCGGTCACCAGCAGGACGATGCACAGGACGAAGAAGACGATCGTCATCGTCTGGACGACGGCCATCCAAGGCATCACGCGCTGGGTCGATCTTCAGGGCCGGGGAAGTTGTCGATCCGCAGCAACTCGTCACGCAGTACGACACGGAGCACGTTGAGGACATCGAGCCTCCGCAAGCTGTGACGATCCGCGATCTGTCCTACTTGCTGCGCCCGCTCGCGGGTGCGGCCACCTTGGGACATATGAACCCGCAAATCAAGACAACCGTCGGCACCATCCGGAGTCGGGAGACGGTGCTTGCTTCCGCCGCCCGTCTCGAACTGGGTATCAGTTCCGAACCTGATCTCCGACCTGAATGCCGGACCCGGTGATCACGGTGCCGAGGGACGAACCCGCGTCTACCTCGTCAATGCGTAACTGACCCAGTTCCTGCGTGATCTCACGCAGAATCGCACCGGTCGCCGGATCGGTGATCGTTCGCGTCACCCGCAGGATCCTCAAGGTATCGCCGACCTTCACACCGACTGCAGAACCCACATTGAGGACCAGGGTGGCGCCATCGACATCCGCCACCAGGCCGCTCACACGGACGACCCGCGCGGTAATCCGGCCGGAGGACCGGACGAGCTGCCCCGTCAGTTGCTCAACGGCAGCCTCGGTCGCCTCGCCCATGATGGTCTCGCGATAGTTGCTGCTGGTCATGGAGAGCGAGGCCCACCCGAGAGGAGTGCCGCCCCCGGCGGCGAGCAGGAGTCCGGAGCGGTCCGACCTCCCCTCGCCCTCACCGGCAACCAGGATTTCGGCGCTGTCCGTGTTCACCATCCGGGCGGTCAACTGGACCGCCGCCTTGCCCCTTTGCTGACCAACCCGGTTCACGAGTCCTCGCGTCAGTCGCCCGAGACCACCGACGCTGCGCCCCTCCCGCTCCATGCCGAACTGCGTGACGCTGCCGATGACGATGGCGTCCACGCCCAGAATCCTTCCGATCGCCGCCGCCGAGAGCGGGTTTGCCCGGTCGCTGTTGGAAAAGTCCTGTTCGGCAAGGATCGCGTCGAGACGTGTCCGTTCGATCACGCTATAGGTGCCGTCGTTGACCAACTCCTCAACGATCATGTCCGCGATGCCGCTGCCGATGTCCCAGTTGCCCTCCCACCACCTCTGGATGCTCGCGAATTCGAAGTCGAGCACGGCCACCCGACTCCTCTCCTGCGCGAAGGTTTCCGCAGAACCAAGCGCCAGGGCCAGCAGTATGCATCCGATCGTCTTCGTCAACTTCATCGAGCGCCTCCTTGGGGTCCCTCGAACTCCTGTGTGGTGGTTTCCCGCCGCGAGGAGGGTTGTGAGCATTATGGGCGGAAGGGCGCCTTGTTCGCCACCACGAATGTTGAGATAAATGATATTTGAGCGATAGATTTAACTGATTTAATGATAATATCGTGATTCACAAACCTTGTTCGCCTCGCGCTTCGCGTGGAGGCGCGGAATGCTCGGGCCTCGAACGTGACCCAGGGCCTGAACGCCGACACGCGCGCCAGCTTGCGAGGGAGTTGCGGTTCGCGCCAGTTCTCCCGGTGGGGGGGCGAAGCGCCGGGCGGTTCGGGGTGGGGCTCCTTGTTCGACCTCTCCGGGATCACCCCGTTCCTCCGGATCGGAGCCCCACCCCGGACCGCTCGACGGGTCTAGCGGTTCACGTTGAGACGGACCACAACTCCCAGCGTCAGCGCCGACACCGTGGGACTCCCCAAGCCTCCCTCCGCGAGCCGCAGCGCATCGCCTTCTTCATCCTGGTACTCGATGTAGCGGTAGTCGAAGGCGAGCGAAACGGGCAATCGCGGGAATGGCACCTTGATCCCGAAACCGACGACCACCGCGCCGGATTCGAAAGGCTCGGCGCCTTCGACTTCCGAAGTTCTCCACGCGTAACCCACGACCCCGTAGGGAGTGACCGCGGCGCGCGGCCACTGCAGGACCGCCGACACCGAAACCTCCTGACTAATCTGTTCCAGGGGCTCGGCGAAGATGGTGACCCCAGCGTCCTCATCAGTGACCGAGAAGTCGAACTCGGTCACCGTCCGCGCGAACCCGGCTTCCGCGCCCAGATACCGGTTCGCAAAGAAGGCACCGCGAGCACCATAGTGCTGGCCGAACCCAACATCCTCGGCCTCGGCCGTGACGGTCTGAAAGATGTTCTGCGAAAAGCCCAGATCCTGATCTACCAACTGGCTACCGATCACGACGGCCGCTTCCGCGTGTGTCCAATCACCCGGCTGCGAAAACACCGCGCCCTGGCCTCCAGGTCCAGCCTGGACAACCGGACGCGCTCTAGCGGATCCTTCCGTGAGTCTTTCGAATAGCTTCTTCAGCCGCCTTTCTCCGGACTTGTCCGGCGCTCGGGGACCCCGTGCGTCGTGCCGTGCAATGCGCCCCCCGCTTGAATCCGCAGCGGCGACCGGGCTCGCCGTCACTGCGGTCAGCAACACGGCAGAACCCAGCCGCCAGAGATTCACTGACCAACCTCGATTCTGGCCTCGGTGGCGCCAGCACCGGAAATCACTACGAGTCGGGGATGGACGGTGGCGCTGAAGTTCCGAGCTACCCTGCCAAACGGGAAAAAGTAGGCCCCGTCGCTGTGGTTCGCCGGGATCGGATTGGCGCGTAACACGTAGACGCCGTCCGGAAGACCGGCGATCTCGTAGTTGCCCTCGCCGTCGGCCCAGGCTCCCACCGTAAGGTCCACGAGCGGCTCGTAGGCGACGACGTGCGCATAAGCCACAGCCTCTCCAGAGGCGTGTCGCACCTCACCGTAGATTTGCCCACTCGGGGTCGAAGCACTGGGATAGAGAACCGAAGCGCCGGTAATGTCATCAGCGGTGAGCGTCCGTCCAAGGGAGTTACCTCGTCCAAACGTGTAGGGCCACATGACTGCCGAGCCAGCTGCGAGCCCAACGGCGGATTGACGTCCGACACCCGAATGACCAAGCCCCATGAAGTGCCCCGCTTCATGGATCAGGGACGTGCGGTAGTCCCAGAAACCACTGTCCGGAATGTCGGTCCAGGTATAGGCGGGATTGACGAGGATGTCGGCTTCCGCGATCGCGCCGGTCTCCATGTCGGCAAGCCAACTTGTGACCGCCAGTGTGACCTCCGACAGCCCTAGCTCGGCCATGTGCTCCCGGGTGGAAAAACCAACGGTGTTCGTCCGGTCAAAGAAATCGAAGGGACGCAGGTTGGTCTTGCCCTGGTAAGAGAATGAGACGCCGACCTGTTCCGGGGCGGCCCAAGTGTCGAACGCGGCCCTGGTCTCGGCAACCACCTGGTCCACGGTCATCCAGTTATCGGGCACATTTGCAACCCAGTACGGCACTGGGCGCTGCTCCGACGGCCAAACGAAGCTTCGACCCCGGACCAGTTGATACCCGGAGGCGATCGGGATCCCGACGGAAACCCCGAGGACGACGACAAGCGCGCGCGCCTGCCAGCGCGCCGGACGCGGGGAGGAAGACAGCCTCTTCATTGGGCCAGGGCCTCGCGGACGAGGTGACGCACTTCGTCGAGGGAAGCCGGCTCCGGGGAAACAGTCGCACCCGGCTCCTTCGGAACACCATCGGAGGACTCGAGGGTCAGGCCGGCGAGGGAACGCCGCAGCATCGGTGCTCCGGTCGGCGAATCGCGGCTGATCGTGAACTTGCCCGCAGCCATCCCCAGTACCGTTGGGATTCGTCCCGCTCCGCCGTCGCTGAACACCAGCACTTCCTCACCGAGGTGAAACACCGGGGATCCCGGCACCACCAACCGATAGCCCTCGGCCTCTCCACCCAGGAATCTCAGGGTCAGCAGGTTGCGGCGGCCTCCCTTCAGGTACTCGTCCACCTCGATCGTGACGAAGGTAAAGATGCCGGTGCGCCGGGCATTGAGCTGGCTCGCGATGCCCACCACTTTGCCCGTGAAGATCTGGTCCGCCCGGACCGCCATCTCACCGAGCGCCAGATGTCGGATCGTGGAAGCTTCGAGCCCGGCCGCGACAATCACGACCGCCAGCAAGGCAACTCCCCGTCGGACGGTGGTCAGCGTCACGATGGAGGACACAAGGCTCCCCAACGCTCTCGACACAACTTTGGAAAGGTAGCACGCGGACCCCGGTCTGCTCCGGCGCGGCGGCCTCCCCCTCACCGCAGGGGCAATACCTGCCGGAACGCCCCGTCTTCCGGTCAGGCCCTCCAGGCCGGCGCGCCATTAGCATCCCTCGGATGGAGCACCGGGGGACCGTCGTCCGCATGAACCGGAAAGGAGCGGCGGTCCGTATCCGGACCGGCGGGGACGCGGAGTCCCTCCTCCGCTGCGCCCTCGGCGGGCGTCTCTTCGGATCGCGGGACCAGCGTCCCGCGGGAGCCGCCGCCGTGGTGGGGGACGAGGTTCTCGTCGAGGAAATCGATGCGGCCGGCCGGCAGGCTGCCCGGCCGGGGGAGTCCGGCGGGGGGGTCACCGCGGGGGTTCCCCCCAAGAACGCCACACGCCCGGCCGGGCGGCGGGCTGCCCGGCCGGGGAAGTCCGGCGGGCGCATCACCGCGGTGCTTCCCCGAAAGAACGCGCTCAGCCGGGCGGTCGGACCGCCGGAGCGGCGGGAGATGCGGGTGTTCGCAGCCAATCTGGACCGCTGCTACATCGTTTCGGCCTTTGTGGAGCCGCCCTACCGGACGGGCTTTCTGGACCGTTCGCTGGTGGTCGCCTATGACGCCGGCGTGACGCCGGTTCTCGTCTTCAACAAGCTCGACCTGGCGAAGGAGGCCGACCTCTCCGGGTTCGAACAGGACCTCTCGCCCTATCGCGGCCTGGAACTCGAAGTCCACCTCACGAGTACCCGCAGCGGCGCGGGGATCGAGGCGTTCCGGGCGAGGGTGGCGGATGGCCGGGCAGTGCTCTTCGGCCATTCGGGAGTCGGGAAGACGGAACTGCTCGCGGCCCTCGGGGTACCCGGGCGGCGGAGCGGCGGGCTCGATCGCCGGGGGCGGGGCCGCCACACCACCACCGCGGCCGAACTCATCCGACTCCCGGGCGGCGGCGAAATCGTGGACACCCCGGGCATCCGCGCCCTGGGTCTCGACGGGCTGACCGAAACCCGCATCCGCGAGGCGCATCCCGATCTGGCCCGCTACGCCGATGGCTGCCGCTTCCCGGACTGTTCCCACCGCACCGAACCCGCGTGCGCCGTCCAGGCGGCGGTGGCCGCCGGGGACGCGGACCCGGCCCGTTACGAGAGCCTGCTCCGCCTCTCCCGCGAGGCCGCGGGGCTGCTCGGCGTCAGCGAAGAGGCAGCGGAGCCGGTTGCGGAACCGGAAATGGAGCGACGCCCGCCGGTTTCACCGGAATGAGCCGGGCGATCTCTCCCACGAGTTCCTCGAGCCCCTCCCCGTTGATCCCGGAAACCTGCCAGGTCTCCGCTCCCGCCAGGCGCTCGGGCAGTGTGGCGCGGGCCGCCGCACCGAGCCGGTCCACCTTGTTGAGCAGCACGATCCGCGGGATCTCCAGGAATCCGAGCTCCGCGAGCAGACCCTCGACAGCGGCGGCCCGGGATTCGAGGCGGGGACTCGAGGCATCCACGACCTGCAGCAGCAGCGACGCCGCCGAAATCTCCTCGAGCGTGCCGCGAAACGCCTCGATGAGGTCTTCGGGGAGATCGTGGATGAAACCGACGGTATCCGCGAGCAGCACCTCCCGTTCCACCGGGACCCGAAGCCGCCGGTTCGTCGGATCGAGGGTCTCGAACATCCGGTTGCCGGCGGCCACTTCGCTGCGGGTCAGTCGGTTGAGCAGCGTTGACTTGCCGGCGTTCGTGTAGCCGACGAGGGACACCACCGGCAGGCCGCGCACTTCGCGCCGTTTCCGCCGCACATCGCGCTTGACCGCGACCCGGGCCAGGTCGCGCTGCAACCGGGCGATCCGCTCGCGCACCCGCCGGCGGTCCACTTCCAGCCGGGTTTCTCCCGGTCCCCGGCCACCGATTCCGCCGCCGAGGCGGGAGAGCGACGTGTCCCGCTGGACCAGGCGCGGCAGCCGGTAACGCAACTGGGCGAGCTCCACCTGCAGCTTCCCTTCGCGGCTCGTTGCCCGGCGAGCGAAGATGTCCAGAATCAACTGGGTGCGGTCGAGGACCTTGAGATCGGTGGCCTGGGAGATGTTCCGCGCCTGGGAGGGACTCAGGTCGCACGCGAACAGGATCAGGTCGGCGCCACGGTCGAGCGCCCGGATCACGAGCCCCTCGAGCTTGCCGCGGCCGACCAGCGTGCGGGGATCGAGGCGGGTCCGGCGCTGCACGACCGAGTCCACCACTTCGAGACCCGCATCCCGCGCCAGTTCCGCCAGCTCGTCCATCACGTCCCCGAGGGGGAGCGCCCGCTCGCCCACTCCGACCAGAATCGCCCGTCCCGAGAACCTCCGGCCGGGACGTTCCGGAGCGAAACGGGCGAACGCCCGCTCCAAATCGGCGAGAAGCGCCGTGCAGTCGAGGTCCAGTTGACTCGGCGGAACCGGCGGCAGGAGTTCCCAGGGTGTCTCCTCCCCGGGCCCTTCCCGGTCGGGACGCCCGGGCGGCCTCAAGTGGGCGGTGTGCACGACGCCGGGCAGGCCATCGTCGCCAACCGTCACGGCCGCCATGAGATCCAGCCGGAGCAGCACGAGGTCCGCCAGGTCATCGCGCGTCAGCGGTTCGTCGGCCAGGTGGGTATGGACGAACCGCAACCCGCGCAGCCGCCGGCCCGCGACCCGCTGGCGTTTCAGGTCGGGTAGTTCGATGCGGTGCGCGTCCCCCACCCCAACCCAGGTGATGGCCCCGCGCCGGTCCACGAGGGCCCCTACCTGGCGTCGGATCGTGCGGGAAATGCTCGCGAGCTGCCGCGCGAACTCCTGGGTCAGGAGCGCGGCCGGGGGAAGCCGTCGCTGACTGAGACGCTCAAGGACCTTTCGGTCGCGGGACTTGAGTCCCGCGGTTTCCCCTTCGACCCGCAAGGGAAGGAGCTTTCAGGAACCCCGGAAACCGTCAGCGGCGCGGCGCGTCGTCGCGCGATTCCCCACTGGGGGGCCGGGCCCGCTGGGCATCCCGCAACAGATCGAGCTTGGCGCGCGCCGAGATGTAGTTCGGATCGATCTCGATGGCCCGCTCGTACTCGCGCATCGCCTTGTCCTCGTCGCCGAGCTTCAGGAGCGTCTCGCCGAGGAAGAAACGGGCGTCCGCCATCTGCCGGTCGCGCGAAATCGCCTTACGGAAAAAGTCGGCCGCCTGCCGGAATTTGCCCTCGTGGTAGTGCAGCACCCCGAGGTGATAGACGACGTACGCGTTGGCGCCGTCGTTCCGCGCCGCGAGCTGGAACTGCTCGATCGCCTGATCGGTGTTCCCCAGGGAGTAGTAGGCGCTGGCGAGGTTCGCGCGGGCCTCGGTGAACTCCGGTTCGAGGTCGAGCGCCAACTGGTACTGCTCGATCGCGTCATCGACCCGGCCGCGCCGCTTGAACGCGACTCCCAGGTTGTTCCGCGCCCGGTTGAAGTTGGGACGGATCGACAGCGCCAGTTCGTACATCTCGATTTCCCGCGCGAGCGGGTCGAAGCCCCCCTGGTCGGCGAGCGCCTCGGCGAAGTAGCCGTAGAGGAAACCCTGGTTGTTGTAGAAGTTCGAAATGGCCTCGAAGTCGTCGATGATCTTGGCGCCCGCGTACTCCCGTTCCGGGTTCGAGGTGAAGTCCACGAAGATGAGATCGGGACCGTCCTTGATGCCGCCGGTGATGTGGCCGCTGTTCACGATGACTTCGGCTTCCTTGGTGACCCTCTCGATCGTGGTCACGTCCACGTAGACCGCCTCGACCCCCACCGCCCGCGACATCCCGACGAAGAGGTTCGTGTAGGCGAGACAGTTGCCCCGTCCCTCGCGGAAGACGCTCTTGGCGGTCTTGTTGGAGAGCCAGTCGTAGGAGATGCTCCCCCCGGTGTGGTGCCGGATCGCGCGCACGATGGCCCGCATCTTCTCCTTGTCGCTCCGCAGGTTCTCGGTGACCCGAAACGCGAGTTCACGGATCTCGTCATCGATCTCGAAGGGAATCTCGACGCGGGCGAGCACGTCCGGAGTAATCCGGTGGTTCAGGTCCGCCCGGATCTCGTCCACCGTCCAGGAGCGCTTGGGGGCGGTTCCGCAACCCAGGAATCCGAGCGCGAATCCCGAGAGGAGCAACCCGCCGGCGGCGTGGCGAATCCGGCGAGGGGAACGGGGTATTGAAGACGACATCGAAATCGAGTATAGCGCGGCTTCCCGTGCTTGCGGGAAACCCCTCGCGGACGTATTCTTTCACGCGAATTTCACGGCTATTGCGTGTCGCGTCCGGGGTGGGTCCCCGGCTTGGTGGCCGCTCCAGCTTCAGGAGGCCTCATGCCTGACCAAATGCGGGTTCCCCCCCGCTTTTCTCTTTTTGTGGCGGGTGTCGCCACGATTGCGATCCTCGCCTTCGCGCTCCCCGTCCTCGGCCAGGACGACCTGAGCCGGGGCGACCGGCGCTGGCTGGAAGAGGTCGAGCCGATCATGACCGCGCAGGAGCGGCAGGCCTTCGAGAGCCTCCCGCGCAACCAGCGCAACAGGTTCAAGGAGCACTTCTGGGCGCGCCGCAGCCAGAACCCGCACGACCCGGATCGCGCCGAGGACCAGTTCAACAACTGGCGGGAGCAGGCCGACGATCAGTTCGGGGCGCGGGGCCGGACGGGTTCGCGGACGGACATGGCGCTCGTGATGCTCCTCTTCGGCCCCCCCGATAACCGCGAGCGGACCGGAGGCCGGGCGGCCGGCCCGGGCGGCGCGCGGCCCCCGGCCGGCGGCCCCCGCGAGAAACCCCCCGCCCGGGGGGGCGGGGCGGCCGGCCCGGGCGGCGCGCGGCCCCCGGCCGGCGCCACCGGCGAGAACCCCGTCGCTGGTGGTGGCGGCGCTCCTGGCGCCGGCGGCGGTGGCGGTCGCGGCGGCGGCGGCATGGGCGGCGGCCCGGGCAGCGGGATGAAGTTCTCCTACGTGCCCAATCCCGACCGCGGCCTTCCCGACGGGCTCGAACTCGAATTCCGCAACACGAACCTCGGGATGCGGCTCATCCGGAACGAGGAGATCGAAGCCGCAATCGCGCGGGCGCGGGCGCGGCAGATCCTCTGGCCCAGCCAGATCAACTTCACGCTGAACGCGGACGGCGAACTCCCTGACGTGGAGGATCTCTTCGGCGCCGAAACCCGGGCGCTGCTCGACCCGAACAGCCCCGGCAAGACGATCCTGAACGCGCTCAGGGCCGGCGGCGAGCCGGGCGCCGGCATCGCAATGGACGCGGCCTTCTCGTTCTTCCGCTCGAACGCCGGCGACACCTACGTGGCCGCGCTGTTCGAACTCGATACCGACTCCATCACCTGGAACGGTGACAACGCGACCGTTTCGGTGTTCTACAACGTGGTGGATGCGCTCGGCACCGTGATCGGTTACGACGAGCGCACGGTGGAACTCCAGAAGGGACCGGCCGGCGGCCCGACCGTGCTGGAGATGCCCATGCAGATGGCGCCCGGCGCCTATTCGGTGTACGCCGGGGTCCTGGACCCCACCACCCAGACCCACGGGACGATCACCAGGGAAATCGAGAGTCCCAACTTCGGCAGCGGGGAGTTCATGCTCTCCTCGGTAGCGCGCTTCTCCGATGGTTCCCGCGTCGAGGACTTCACCCCGGAGCCGGGGAGGGCGCTGCTCGTGGGGGGATTCCATTTCGTCCCGAAGGTCTCCACCGTATACGCGCCGGGCGACGCGCTGCGCCTCGTCTTCAACGCCTACGGGTACGACGCGAGCGGCGAGCCGAGCCTCTCCTGGCAGATCACTTTCAGGAAGGACGGCGAGCAGTTCCTCCGTTACAACCCGACGGCGTTCAATCTCGCCTCCGCGGAACTCTCGATCGCGATCGTGGACGTTCCCCTCGCGAGGCTCTTCCAGGACGGCCGGCGGGAGCCCTTCGAAGCCGGTGACTACATCGCCGAGATCACCGTGCGGGACGCGGGCAGCGGGAAGTCGGTGACGGAGACGGTCGAATTCCAGGTATCCGGCTCCTGATCCCGACCACACCCTGCCCTCCGGGCCGGCCGCCTGGGCGGCCTGCCCGGATTCGGAACCCCCGGACGCGGAACGCGATCGCCGGGATCCTGGCGGTCGCCGCCGTCGCGGCCGTCGCCAGCCGGGCGCCGGACTTCGTCTTCGCGCGCCACGGCGATGCCGGACGGGCCGCGCCGCTGCTGGCCGCTGCCACCGGGAGCGGTGCGACGGCGGGGACCGTCGCCCAGCGGTCCGTGTACCAGGCGCTCGAAGTGTTCAACGGCGCGCTGATGCTCATTCGCGACCAGTACCTGGAGCCGGTGGAGCCGGCGTTCCTGATGGACGGAGCGGTGCGGGGCATCTTCGAGGCGCTCGATGCCGACAGCGCTTACCTGAGTGCCGACGAACTCGCCCTCTACCGGAATCGCGGGTCACGGAGCGGCGGCGTCGGGGTCGGCCTGCAGAAGCGCTACTACCTGCACGTGGACGACGTGCTGCCGGGTTCGCCGGCGGCGGAGGCCGGGATCGAGCGCGGCGTCGCGATCACGGCGATCGACGGCCGGAACACGCGCGAACTCCGGATTCCGGTCGCCCTCCTGCTGCTCGCCGGAGCGCCGGGGACGTCGGTGGAACTGTCGCTCCGTGACGCCACGGACGCCGAGTCCCGTCGCGTAACGCTCGAACGCGCCGTCCTCCCCGATCCTCCGGTGGAGCACCGCATGCTGGAAGCCGGCATCGGCCTGGTCCAGATCCGGCGGTTTCACGAAGCGACGGCCAGCCAACTGGAAGCGGCGATCGAGGCCCTCGAGGAGAGCGGCGCCGACCGCCTGGCGCTCGACCTGCGGGGAAGCCGGGGCGCCAACTGCGAAACGGGGGTCGAGGCCGCCGGCGCTTTCATGAAGGGCGAGGTAGCCGAGCGGGCCTGGCGCAGCGAGGAGGGTGAGGAGGTTTCGGAGCCGCTCGCGGCCCCCGCCGGCGAGCCGCTCTTCGAGGGACCGCTCGCGGTGGTCGTGAACCGGGGGACGGTGTGCTCCGGCGAGGTGCTCGCGGCTGCCCTCAAATCCCGGGAGCAGGTGGACGTGGTCGGGCGGCGCACCGCCGGCCGCACCGGCCGTCCGGAACTTATCGAACTGCCCGAGGACGACGCGATCCTTCTTTCCACCGCCCACATCCGGGGAACGGACGGGGAGGACATCCTGGGAGTCGGGCTGGCGCCCAGCATGGGTCCCGCGGATCTCGAGATCGAATCCGCGGACCTGGACGACGAGGATCCTCAACTGGATCTGGCGATCCGGGCCCTGAAACGCCGGACGGCGGCGAACGATCCGGGCTGAGCGGCCGGAGCGCCATTCGCAGGTCAACTACGAGGTGTCCCGGCGGAGCCGGTGGCTGGTTCTCCTGCTCCTCGCCGGCGTGGGCGCCGGCGCGGTGGGGCTTCTTGGCTACCGGTTCTTCTACCTGAAACCGCTCGACGCGGCGCTTGAGCGCCCCTATGCGGCACATCGCGGAGCGGTGCTGTTCCGGGTAGGGCGCGGCTCCACCGCGGAGACGATCGCGAACCGGCTGGAGGCTTCCGGAATCGTCCCCGACCGCCGGGTGTTCCTCCGGGGAGTCACCCGGGCGGAACTGGGGAGCCGCCTGCAGGCGGGTCTCTACCGCTTCGAGGGTCCCCTCACCCCGATCGAAGTGATCGACCGGATCGTCGACGGCGAGGTAGCGACGTTGCCGGTCACCGTCCCCGAGGGACTCGATCTGCAAGGGACGGCGGCCCTCCTCGCCGAACTGGGCGCCGGGAGCGCCGCTGACCTCCTCACCGTCTTCTCGGATCCGGTGACCGCCGGGCGCTTGATCGGCGATCTCGACCCCGAAGCGGGGGACCTCGAGGGCTATCTCTTTCCGAGCACCTACCGGCTGCCTCCCGAGGCCGGACCGGACCGGGTCGCGGCGGTGCTCGTGCGCCAGTTCCGGGCGCTGTGGACCGAGCGGCGCCGGCGGCGGGCGGCAGAACTCGGCCGCTCGTTGCGCGAGATCGCCACCCTGGCTTCGATTGTCGAAAAGGAGACGGGGAGCCCGGACGAACGCGCCGTTATCGCCTCGGTGTTCTGGAACCGGCTCGAGCGCGGGATGCTGCTGCAGTCCGATCCGACCGTCCTCTTCGCGATGCGGCAGGCGGGAGACACCGGAAACAACATCCGGAGGCGCGATCTCGACATCGATTCGCCCTACAACACCTACCGGGCCCGCGGAATCCCGCCGGGCCCCATCGCTTCCTTCGGCATCGACGCGCTCGATGCGGTCCTTTTTCCGGCGGAGACCGACTTCCTCTACTTCGTCTCCAGAAACGACGGCACCCACGAGTTCAACCGCTCGTTGCGCGACCACAACCGCGCCGTCCAGAGGTGGCAGGTGGAGTACTTCCGGCGGTAGCGGTCGGCAGACCCGCAGGGACCGCCGGCTTCCAGCCGGCATCGACCGCCGAGAGGCGGTCGAAACTGCACCACCTCACCCTCCTTCACCACAGCAACGGATTGGAACGCCGGCTTCAGCCGGCACCCGCTGCGCGAGAGCGCAGCGGAATGGGACACCCCACGCAGCCCCACAGCCAAGACGGCTCACCACCGGCTGGCGCCGTCTTCCATCCCTCGTGCTCAAGAGGTCTCCGCAGAGGTATCGCTCTGCTCCGGAAACAGCCGGCACCGCGGCCGCAGGCCGCGAACGGAACCACCCTCGTCGGCTTCGAGGGATGGGGCCGCCGATGCCGCCTTTTCATGGCCGGCGGGGTGCGCGGGAGGACACGCGCACGAAGGTTTCTCCCCGTGCGGGCCCGATCCAGGTGGGCTGTGAAAGAGCATGCGGTGTGCGGTTCCGCGGCCCTCTCGGGCCGCAGGCGCCGGCCTGGATGAAGGCCGGCGGTCCCTCTACGGCGTCCCGTACGGTTGGGATGCGGGGTGCGACATCGACCGCCTCTCGGCGGTCGATGCCGGCTGGAAGCCGGCGCTCCGAGGCTCCTGCTACCGCTCGAAGAGGGCCGCGACGCCCATGCCCCCGCTCACGCAGAGCGTTGCGATTCCGTAGCGGACGTCGCGGCGCTCCATCTCGTGGAGCAGGGTGACCACGATCCGGGCGCCGGTAGCGCCGATGGGATGGCCGAGGGCGATGGCGCCTCCGTTCACGTTGAGCCGCTCCGGATCGAGATCCAGATCCCGGACGCAGGCGAGCACCTGGGGAGCGAACGCCTCGTTCAGTTCCACCAGCGCGACATCGTCGAGGGTCAGGCCGCTCCGCTCCAGCAGGCCGCGCATCGCGGGGACCGGCCCGATGCCCATCACCCGGGGGTCGACGCCGACCGTCGTGTAGGCCACCAGGCGGGCCATCGGCCGGACTCCCAGTTCCTCGGCGCGGGCTCGCGAGAGCACCACCACCGCGGCGCCGCCGTCGGTGATTCCCGACGAGTTGCCGGCGTGGACGACGCCGTCTTTTCGGAACACGGGCTTGAGCTTCGCGAGCGAGTCGGGGGTCACCCCGTCCCGGGGGTGCTCGTCCCGCCCGACTTCGATCTCACCCGTCCGGGTGGCGATCGAGACCGGCGCGATCTCCCCATCGAAGCGTCCCACCGCGCGCGCCGCCTCGGCGCGATTCTGGCTCGCCGCCGCGTAGCGGTCGCACTCGCCGCGGGACAGGCCGTACGCGTCGGCCAGCGTCTCCGCCGTTTCGCCCATGAGCTGATCCGCGAGCGGGCAATGGAACCCGTCGCGATACATCCCGTCGTCGAGCGGGCCGTCGCCGAAGCGCTGTCCCCAACGCGCCGAGGGCAGGAGAAACGGGGTGTTGCTCATGCTCTCGGCGCCCCCGGCGAGCACGACTTCGGCATCACCCAGCCGGATGGAGGCGGCGGCGTCCAGGATCGCCCGGAGGCCCGAGGCGCAGGCCTGGTTCACGGTGCGCGCCGGAACCCGGTCCGCGAGCCCGGTCCGCCGCCCGACCTGTCGCGCCGGGTTCGGCCCCACCCCCGCCTGCCGGGCGTTCCCGAAGACCACCTCGTCCACCGCCTCGGGCGGGACCTCCGCAGCTTCGAGAGCGCTCCGCGCGGCGGTCGCTCCCAACTCGGGGGCGCTCAGCGAAGCCAGCGCTCCGCCGAACCTCCCGATGGGGGTCCGCCGCGCCCCGGCGAGAACGATGTCCATCGGCAACCGGTCACTCACGGGCGCCGAACGTATTCGTAGCCGATCGGCTTTCCGTCCACGCCGCTCCTCGGGGGCGCGATCCAGTAGGCCATCTTCCCCGGCTCGTACACCGGGACCATGAGGCGCCGCACGTACTCGCGGTCGTCCGCCGTCGGCAGCCACTCCCCCCGTTTTCGCTGCCAGGGCTCGTCGTCGATCAGATTGCCCTCCGGGTCGAAACGATGCCCGGAATACGCGCCGATCTGCCGGTGGAACCGGCGGCTCGGCAGGGTCAGGCGCTCCCCGAGTCCCGCGTTCTCCAGAATCCGGTTCCAGCGCGACAGCCCGCGTTCGCAGTCCCGGATGTAGTCGTCGCGGAGGATCTCGTTCATGGCGTTCCGGAGCGGGACGTCCCGCTCCCGGAGTTCTCCGTCCTCCGGAAGCTCCATCAGGTACACCCCGTCGAGCGCGGTGTGGTCCTTCCGGCGGGACTCGCGCGCCCTGCCCTTGAGGCCGTTCGCGAAGTAGTGGGCGGCGTTCGAGGAGACCTCGCCTCCGAAGAGGTCGAGCGAGGCGCTGAACCAGAAATTGATGTGACGCTGGATGAGGCCCAGGTCGAACACCCCGGCTTCCCGGGGGTCCTCCTCTCCCGCCGCCATGATCTCCGCGGTGCGCTCCACGATCCGGCCGACCCCGGTCTCTCCGACCGACATGTGGAACGCCTCTTCGGTGAGCATGAAGCGCGTGGTGCGCGACAGCGGATCGAAGGCGCTCTCGGCGAGCGCGAGGAGCTGGTACTTGCCGTCGCGGTCCGTGAACATGGTGAACAGGTAGAAGTTCAACCAGTCGTCGCAGGGCTCGTTGAACGCCTGGAGAATCCGCGGCCGGTCGGCGTCCCCGCTGTGACGTTCCAGGAGAGCGTCCGCCTCTTCCCGGCCGTCGCGGCCGAAGTGGGAGTGGAGCAGGTAGACCATGGCCCACAGATGCCGCCCTTCCTCCACGTTCACCTGGAAGAGGTTTCTGAGGTCGTAGAGGCTCGGCGCCGTCTTCCCCAGTTGGCGCTGCTGTTCGACGCTCGCCGGTTCAGTGTCCCCCTGGGTGACGATCAGGCGGCGAAGGTCGGTCCGGAACTCTCCCGGCACCTCCTGCCACACCGGCCGGCCGGCCAGGTCGCCGAACCCGATCTTCCGGTCCTGCTCGGGCGGCGCCAGAAAGATTCCCCAGCGATAGTCGGGCATGCGCACGTAGTCGAAGTGCGACCAGCCGGACGGCTCCACCGAGATCGCGGTCCGGAGTAACACGTCGTCGCCCTGGAAGCCCTCCGGCCCCATTTCGTTCCACCAGTTGAGGAAGGCAGGCTGCCAGCGGAGGAGCGCCCGCTGGAGGCGCGGGTCCTGCGAGAGCGCGACGTTGTTCGGGATCCGGGAGTCAAGTTCGGACATGGGTCTCGTTCATTCCGGTAGTCAGGTTCTTTCCCAGTCGAATTCAGCGCGTTCGGGCTTTCCGTACACGGTGAGGGCACCGCGTTCTCCCATCGCGTTCGGCCGCTGGAATATCCAGTTCTGCCAGGCCGAGAGGCGACCGAAGATCCGGGTCTCCATCGTCTCCGGGCCCGCAAAGCGGAGCGACGCCTCCATCCCGGTGAGCGCGTCGGGGGAAAAGCCGGCCCGTTCCTCGATGGCCACGCGGAGTTCATCTTCCCAGTCGAGATCGTCCGGCGCGAAGGTGGCAAGCCCGAGCTTCTCGGCTTCGGCAGCGTTGACCGCACCGTGCCAGCGAAGGTCCCTGGTCCGCCTGGAATCTCCGTAGAACCGGGTTTCGAGCCGCGAGAGCCCGTTCGCCATCACGTAGGCGTCGTAGTTCAGCTCCGTGAGCTCGACTCCGGCGGGGCGCTCCGGATCGTCGCAGAGATAGGAGCGGTCGGCCGCGAACAGGAGTTCGGCGAGGGTGCCGACGAAGCGCTCGCCGGGTTCGGCCACGGCGAAGAAGCTGCGGGCGGTCTGGTCGAGCCGGCGGAGCGTCCGGCCGACGCGGAATTGGCTCTGCAAGGCGAGCCACACCAGGCCGCACCCGACGAGACGCCGGTCGGCCTCCCTGACGGCGTCGGGATCGCCCGCGGTTCGCAGCAGGACCACCCCGAGTTCCGGCTCGTTGAAGCGGAGCCGGCAGAGCGCGTCGTCGAGCTCCCGCGCCATCCGCAGGTGCCAGACCGACGCCCCCGCCGCCGCCAGCGCCGCCCGGTCTTCGGGGAACGGGTCCTCCGGGGCGTGCACGGTCAGGGTGGCGGTCCGCTCGCTCCGGTTGAAGCGAAGGTCCACGTGGCGATAGCGGACGGAGTCGGGCCCCTCCTCCGGTTCGAGGGGATCCAGGACGATTCCCCTCTTCTTGCGGCCTGCGGCACCGCGGACCGGGTCGGCAAGCGCCACCGCGCGTTCCCGGATGCGTTCCTCGAAGCGGCTGCGCGGCGCGAGGTGGTCCACGAGGCCCCACTCGAGCGCCCGCCGGCCCCGGATCCCCTCGGCGAGGGTGGAGAACACGTCGGCGCGGTCCCGCCGGACCTTGCGCTTGTCGATGATCCGGGTCAGTCCCCCGGTCCCGGGGAGCACTCCGAGCAGCGGCACTTCCGGCAGGGAGACCGCCGAGCTGCCGTCGTCCACCAGGAGGACCTCGTCGCAGGCGAGCGCGAGTTCGTAACCGCCTCCCGCGCAGGTGCCGCCCACCGCCGCCAGGTATCGCTGCCGGCTCCCCAGGCTGGCCTCTTCGATCGCGAGCCGGGTCTCGTTCGTGTACTTGCAGAAGTTGACCTTGAACCCGTGGGAGGAGTTCGCCAGCATGAAGATGTTGGCGCCCGACGAGAAGACGCGGTCGAGCCCGCTGCGGATGACCACCGCGCCCACCCAGGGGTGTTCGAACCGCAGCCGCTCCACGGCGTCCGCGAGTTCGATGTCCACCCCCAGGTCATAGCTGTTCAGCTTGAGGGCGTATCCCGGCCGGAGACCGCCGGCCTCGTCCACCCGGAGCGTCAGCGTGGCCGTCTCCCCCTCGACTTCCAGACTCCAGTGCCGGTAGCGGGACGGATGGGTCTCGAAACGGATGGGCGGCGGGGAGGAACTCACGTTTGGCGGGAAGGGCTTCCGGCATTATCGCGCCCGGACGGCGCCGGTGGACACCGGACTACGCTTCCCGAATGAGCGTTTCCGCGATGCGGCTTGCCGGCCTCGCCGGAATTGCCGCGTCGATGCTTCTCACACCGAGGGCGGCAGCGGCAGTCCAGCCGGCGCAGCCGGGACAGCTCATCGAGCCGGACCAGCAGCTCGCCCTCGCGACGGCCCTCGGCCTTCCCCAGGCGCTCGGCTTCGGGGTTTCCGCGGACGGGCGCCGGGTGGTGCTCGCGGCAACCACCCGGAACCGCTCCACGCTCTTCCTCACCGCCGCCGGCGCGCGGCCCGGCGTGCTCACCGAAGGGCGGCGCTGGGACTCGGCGCCGCGGTTCGTGGGGGACACCATGTCGGTCGTCTTCGTTTCGGGACGCCGTCCGCGGGGCGACGAACCGGATACCGGTCGTCTGTTCCGGCTCGAACTCGGAGGGGAGCCGGAACCCCTCACCGCTCCGGATCTGGAGGCGCGGGCGCCCGCCGTGGACCCGGCCGGCGAGTGGATCGCCTTCATCGGCCGGCGCGCGCCCGGGGACGGGGCGAACCCCCAACCCGGGACCCGGGGGGGGACCTTGGTCCCGTTCCGGCCCGGCGGGGGCCGGCGGCGCGCCGGGTGACGGGCCGAACCCCGAACCGGATACCGGATGGGACATCTGGCTCGTATCCGCGCGCGGCGGGAACGCGGAGCGGCTAACGGACGGTCCGGGTGACGAAGGAGCCCCGGTCTGGTCCCCGGACGGGACCCGGATCGCGTACAGCCTCGCGTCCGGCGCCGGGCGCGACCTGGCGGTTCTGGCTGTCGGGGAGGGAACCGGGCCCCTCCTCCTCACGGCCGGGAGCGATCGCCAGGTCCGCGGGTTGCCCGACTGGACGCCGGATGGCGGCGGGCTGGCCTGGGCGAGCGGGGCCGCCTGCGGTGCGGAATGCGAGGAAGGCGGGTTCGACGCCGTGTACTTCGCGTCCGCGGACGGCGGCGGCGTTCCCTACCCGCTGTTGGCGCCCGGCCGCGACCTCGCGGAGCCCCGGTTTCGCCCGGCGGGGAGCGCCGAAGGCAACCTCGAGATCGCCTGGACCGAGGCCGATCGGGGCAGCCGGCGCATCCACCGGTCGCGGCTCGAGCGGGACGAGAACGGGCGCTGGACCCTGGCCAGCCGGGCCCGGATCGTCACCCGCGGCGCGGGCGTGGCGCGCGGCCTCCGCTGGAGCCGCGACGGGACCAGGCTGTTCTCGCTGCACGAGGCGCCGGCCTTCCCGCGCGACGTCTGGTCCTTTCCGGTGACCGGGGGACGCGAGCGAATCACCGACACCCTGTTCGCCGACATCGACGTGCGCAGCTTTTCCCGGCCGGAGCGGATCGAGGTGGAACGGGAGGACGGCGTCACGGTCGGGGGCTTCCTCTACCGGCCCGTGCCGCCGGGAGGGGCGCCGGCGCCTCTCCTGGTGCATGTCCGCGGGAGAGCGGGAGATTCCTGGTGGAACGGATTCGATCCCATCGTGCAATTGCTCACCGCGGAGGGCTATGCGGTCCTCGCCCCGAGCGTGCGGGGAACGGGCGGGCGCGGCGCCGCGTTCGCCGCGCTGAACGACGGGGACTGGGGGGGCGCCGATCTCGACGACCTGGTGGCGCTGACCCACGCCGCCCGGGATCTGCCGGACATTTCCGCGGACCGGACCTGTATCTTCGGGACGGGGTACGGCGGTTTTCTCACGTTGGGAGCGCTGGCCCGTCACCCGGACTCCTTCGCCTGCGGGGTGGAAGCCATGGGGTTCGCGGACCCCCGCACCCTGAACCGGACCCTCGATGCGGAACGGCGGGCCTTCGTGGAGGGCGAACTCGGGCCGGTGCGCGGGAATCTCGAGAACTACCGGCGCCTCTCGCTGAACGGGGAGGGAGCAGCCGTCCGGGCGCCGCTACTCACCTTCCACGGCGAGGAAGTGCCCGAGGCGCCGCTCGCGGCGAAGAGCGATTTTCTCGCCGAACTCCGGTCCCGGGCGGACTATCCCCTCGTGGAGCTCTACTTCCGGGGCGACACCGGCCGTTCCATCTTCCGCTGGGAAACCGATCGGGGGGCGAACTACGCTTTTTTCCAGAAAGTGTTGGAGTTCCTGTCCGTGCACCTGCGCTGAAGCCGTTCCTCCAACGGCTCGTCCCAAGCCCCTGGCTCACCGCCACAATAGAATTCCCCGCTCGTGCCCAGCGACATCATCATGCCCCAGATGGGGGAGAGCATCACCGAGGGGACGATCACCAAGTGGCGGGCCGCCGTTGGTGACACCGTCGAACGGGATGATCCCCTCTTCGACATCGCCACCGACAAGGTGGACACCGAGGTGCCCGCCGCCCTGACCGGACGGCTCGTGGAGATTCTGGTTCCCGAGGGCGAAACGGTCACGGTGAACTCCGTCGTCGGGCGGATCGCCGCGGAAGGAGAAGTCTGGTCCCCCGGCGAAGCCCCGGAAGCTGCCGGCGCGGCGGCTCCCGACGGCGCCTCCGAAACGGGTGACGCTCCGGTGGAGCCCGCTCCCGAGGCGCCGGCCCCTCCCGTCGATGGAGAAGACGCCCCTCCCGAGCCCGTCCGGCGCCAACCCCGCAGTTCACCGCTGGTGCGGCGCATGGCGCGGGAACACGGGGTGGACCTCACCGACGTGCCCGGGACCGGCGAGGGCGGCCGGGTGAGCAAGCAGGACATGCTGGTCTTCCTCGAGAGCCGCAAAGCGGCGCCGGCCGAGGCGGCGGCGGCGCCGGAGCCGCCGCCGGCCGCCACACCCCCCCCCCCCCCCCCCGCGCCCGCGGGCCGCGCCGCCCCCCCCACCCCCCCCCCCCCCCGCCGCGGAGCCCGGGGACGGTGCCGCCGCCCCGGACACCCAACCGCTCCCGGCGATGCCGCTCGCCCAGGAAGGGGACCGGACCGAACCCCTCACCCACATGCGGCGTTCGATCGCCGACCACATGGTGCGTTCCCGAAGGACTTCGGCGCACGTCACCACGGTGTTCGAGGTCGACATGTCCCGGGTGGTCGCCATCCGGGCCGCCAACGGGCCGGCTTTCGAGAGCCGCGCGGGCGTGCGGCTCACCCTCATGCCCTTCTTCGCCCAGGCTGCGATCGACGCGCTCGGCGAGTTCCCGAGCCTGAACGCCTCGCTCGGCGAGGACCACATCGCGTACCACCGCAGCGTGAACCTGGGCGTGGCCGTCGCCCTGCCCGACGGGCTCATCGTGCCGGTGCTCGACCGCGCGGACGAAAGGAACTTCATGGGGCTCGCCCGGGGGATCGCCGACCTGGCCAAGCGGGCCCGGGCCGGCGCACTGACGCCGGAAGAGGTGCAGGGCGGCACCTTCACGATCACGAATCCGGGTCCCTTCGGGGCCCTCTTCGGCACTCCCATCATCGCCCAGCCGCAGGTTGCGATTCTCGGCGTCGGCGGCATCCACAAGCGGCCCGTGGTCGTGGACCAGGACGCCATCGCGGTGCGTTCCATGGTGTTTCTGGCCCTTTCCTTCGACCACCGCCTGATCGACGGCGCGGTCGCGGACCAGTTCATGGCTGCCGTAAAGTCGCGTCTCGAGAACTGGCCCGAGGGCGACCTCAAGCCTTGAGCGCGGTCCCCCTTCCCGTGATCGGCTCGGGAGCGGGTCCCGTCCCCGAGATCGCACCACGCCCCGCCCGCCGGCCGCGGCCCGGCCGGCCCAAGGCGCGACACCCCCCCCCCCCCCGCCCGCCGGCCGCGGCCGGACTGGCTCAAGGTGCGGCTCCCCTCCGGGCCCACCTGGGGGCGGCTCCGGAATCTCCTGCGCGAGAAGAACCTCCACACGGTGTGCGAGGAAGCGCGCTGCCCCAACGTCGCGGAATGCTGGGGTCAGGGCACGGCGACGTTCATGATCCTGGGTGACATCTGCACCCGGGCCTGCCGGTTCTGCGCGGTGACCACCGGACGGCCGGTGGGGCTCGATCTCGAGGAACCCGAACGGGTCGCCGACGCGGTGGAACTCATGGAACTCCGCCACGCGGTCATCACCTCGGTGAACCGCGACGACCTCCCGGACGGTGGCGCCGGCATCTTCCGGGAGACCATCCGCGCCGTCCGGCGGCGCTGCCCCGACACCACCGTCGAAGTGCTGATCCCGGACTTCCAGGGGGACTGGGCGGCGCTCGCGGTCGTGATGGAGGAGAAACCCGAAATCCTCAACCACAACGTGGAAACGGTTCCGCGCCTCTACAAGGCCGTCCGGCCCGGGGCGCGCTACCAGCGCTCGCTCGATCTCTTGCGGCGCGCCAAGGAGCTGCGGCCGGGGGCGCTCACCAAGACCGGAGTGATGCTCGGGCTCGGGGAGACCGCGGCCGAGCTGGACACCCTCATGGAGGACCTCGTCCGGAATTCGGTGGACATCCTCACGGCCGGCCAGTACCTCCAGCCCACCCCCGCCCATCTTCCCGTCGAGCGGTTCGTGCCGCCCGCAGAGTTCCGGGCGGTTCGAGAGCGCGGCCGGGCGATCGGCCTCCGGCACGTGGAGGCCGGACCCCTGGTACGCAGCTCGTACCACGCCGCCAACCAGATCCCCGAGGGAACGCCGGCCTCCAGGCCGGCACCACTCGCCGCAGGCGAGTGATCGCTGCCCACCGGGCAGCGACGCTTGACCGTCCATTCTCACGGCTGGCGAGCGCGGCGCGCGCCGGTCATGCCGTGCACCCCTCCAGGCCGCCTCCCGGAGATCAGTCCAGTTGCTGTGAATTGACGGCTCGGCTGAATGGCGTGCCTCCGGCCGAGGCGACCGGAGGGTGGTGTTTCACGCCGTTTCCACGCTGAAAATGTGCCGGCTGTTTCCGGAGCAGAGCGATAGCTCTGCGGAGACCCATTGAGCACGAGGGATGGAAGACGGCGCCAGCCGGCATCCATTCCTCGTAGCTCGGGAACCTGGCGTTCCAAGCCGCTTCGGCTGTGGGGGTGGGTGGACGTGTTCCATCGGCTGCGCTTTCCAAACGAGCGGAAAACAAAATGGCAGCGAACCGACGGTTCGCTGCCGGCCTTTTCGGGGG
>MPMW01000023.1 GCA_002238705.1 Acidobacteria bacterium bin61
CCCCACGGCTCGGAGCGCCACCATCCGGTACAGCCCACCCGGCTTGGAACGCCGGCTTCAGCCGGCACCCGCGGCGCGAGAGCGCTGCGGAACTGCGCCACGCCACCCGCGCTCACCGCCCACACGGCTCGGAACGCCGGCCTCCAGGCCAGGCCTCCAGGCCGGCACGCGGCCCGAGAGGGCCGCGGGCGACGCCCCTGACCCGCGTGAAGTGCGCTCTCTCGTCCCCCATAGAATCGCTCCGCACCCTGACCGGAGGTTTCCCATGCGCCCACCCACCAAGAACGTGGCCCTTGTGGCCCTCCTCCTGGCGCTCCTCGCGGCCCCGGCCGCGGCCCAGGACCTCGAGACCCTCCGCCCGGTCGCCGACCAGGGCGCCGCCGAGCGCGCCAAGCTGGCCCAGGTGATCGTGGACTCCGTCTTCAGCTTCGGCGAGCTGGGGTTCCAGGAGGTCGAGACCTCCCGCTACCTCACCGGCGTCCTCCGCGATAGCGGCTTCGAGATCGAGGAAGGGATCGCCGGCATTCCCACCGCGTGGATGGCGCGCTGGGGATCCGGCTCCCCGGTGATCGCACTCGGCAGCGACATCGACGGCATCCCGAAGGCATCCCAGAAGCCCGGCGTCGCCTATCTCGACCCGCTCGTCGAGGGCGCGCCGGGACACGGGGAAGGGCACAACTCCGGGCAAGCCGTGATCATCGTCGGCGCGCTCGCCGCCAAGGAGATCATGGAGCGTGAGGGGATTCCCGGGACCATCGTCATCTGGCCGGGAGTGGCGGAGGAACTGCTCGCCACCAAGGCCTGGTTCATCCGCGCCGGCCACTTCGACGACATCGACATCAACATCTTCACCCACGTTGCCTCCGACTTCGGCGTGAGCTGGGGCCAGGGCAGGGGCAGCGGCCTCGTGTCCGTGGAATACACCTTCGAGGGCGAGTCGGCGCACTCCGCGGGCGCCCCGTGGAGAGGCCGCAGCGCGCTGGATGCGGTCGAGATCATGAACATGGCGTGGAACGTGAAGCGCGAGCACCTGCGCCTGCCGCACCGCTCCCACTACGTGATCTCGAACGGCGGCGACCAGCCGAACGTGGTGCCGCAGCTCGCGTCGGTTTGGTACTACTTCCGCGAGCTCGACCAGCCTCACATGAAGGAGCTCTACGAGCTCGGCAACACGATGGCGGAGGCGGCCGCGGCGATGACCTCGACCAAGGCGTCCTGGCGCATCCTGGGCCACGCGTATCCGCGCCACTTCAACAAGCCGGTGGCCGAAACGCTGTGGGCCAACATCGAGCGGGTCGGGCTACCCGAGTGGAGCGAGGCCGACCAGACGCTCGCCCGGGGGCTCCAGCGCGAACTCGGTGTCGAAGAGCGCGGTCTCGCAATGGAACTCGGCCAGATGGGCGGCCCGGCGCCCGAGCCCCGGCTCGGCGGCTTCTCCGACGACATCGGGGACATCTCCTGGACGGTCCCCACCGTCACCATGCGCTACCCGTCGAACATCCCGGGCGGCCCCGGCCACCACTGGGCGAACGCGGTGGCGATGGCCACCCCGATCGCGCACAAGGGCGTGACCGCGGGAGCGCGGGTCATCGCGATGACGCTGATGGACCTGTTCCTGAATCCGTCGCTCGTCGCGGCGGCGAAGGACTACTTCGCCGAGCAGACCGCCGAGCACCAGTACAGCCCCCTGATCGGGCCGAACGACCCGCCCGCGATCCACCTCAACAAGGAGAGGATGGACTCCTTCCGGGAGGCGATGCGGCCGTTCTACTACGACCCGGAGCGGTACGACAGCTATCTGGAGCAGTTGGGGATCGAGTACCCGACGGTCCGAGAGCGGGACTGAGACTCAAGGAGTCCGGCTGTCAGTAGAGAAGACTCACGGACCGCCAATCTCCGGATCGGCATCCCCGCCCGGAGGGCGGACCGTTGGTTGTCCACTAGCTGACTCCCAGGATCCATCCCTCAAGCCTCGCCTGATTCTGCTCGTCTTGAGTCAGTGGCGGCATGAAGTACGGGTGCAATCTGTCGGTGTGGTCCATATCTCTGAGCCACTTTGCGACCGACCAAGCGTCGCGCTCATGTTCGTTGGCCGCTGGCTGTTCGTAGCGCCGACGAAACAGGGAGGGGTACACCTCGGCAACAACTGATGTGTTCTCCGGTACTTCGAACCCGTCGAAGGGCCAGAAGTGGACACGACCGTGTGGTACGCACCTGCGAAGCCGGCGTAACCAAGGCAGACCAGCATGAGTCGAATGAGCAACTCCCGGACCCGTGAACTGAAACACGCTCTTGGCGCTGGATGTCCATTTCTCGCACAAGCGCAACTCGCGTTGCTCGCCTCTCCGCTGATTGCCGAACATCAACAGATCGACGCTCTTGTTTGAACAGTCGGTCGGCCAATGCTGAACAAAGTCATCGAGAAAAGCGTCCCACGTCTTGATTGCATGGCACTTCAGGTACGCGCAAGGGAAAGAGAAACCATGATCAATCCCGATGATGACCGGATCTGTTCCTTCCAGAGTTTTTCGCACGTAATCGGCTAGCGCGCAACGTGTCCAGTTCCGTACGTTGGCGGGAGCATTCGGAGGTTTGATCCTCTCTGGCTCCCCACCAGCCCGGGCCTCGTAGATCTGAAGTCCCCGGAGGCGCGTTGTTGGGTACTGCGCGCCCGAATAGTCGATACCGATGTGTCGCCTGAACCGCATGTCGGTGTGCCGGTTTAGGAATTTGCCGCGCGGAACCAGGATCGGTCGTCCTTCACCTTGCCCCGTAGGTCCTGCCGCCCGAGATAGCTGGCCAGCCGGCGGAAGTGGCGCGTCATGGCGTCCTCATCCGTGAGCTGATTGGCGGCGATCTCGATCACTTCGTATCCATGATTGCGGAGCCAGGTTCGGATCTCCCTGTCTTTCTCCGCCGTCGCCGGATTGCCGTGCAGATGCCGACTCAGCCCGTCGAGGTAGATGCACACCGTCTCGTCCGGCTCCCCATCCGGGCCGCGATAGATCACGTCGGGCGTCGTCGTTCCCAACACGCGGTCAAGGCGAATCTGTTCACCGCGTATCCCCTCGCCGAACCCGGCCGCAAGCAGCAGATGGCGTAGCCGGGTTTCTGCTTCGTTGACCGGCGGCGCGCTCGCGCCGGCCGGCCCAGCGGGTTGCAGTGGCGGAACGTCATGCGCGAACCGGAGGCGCGTCCCCCAGTCGTCAAGCCTCGCGCGGGCGACCTCGCGGTGCAGAAAGCGGTGGTAGTAGGCGTTCCGGAACGATCGCAGGCAGTCGATGCAGGATGCATCGCAGACGCCGGGACAGTCCGCGACGATTGCACGCGCGACCTCCGTGACCTCTTCGAACCGTTCTACCAGACGGCCTGTCAGCCCGGAGCCACCCGGCATGGGATCCCACAGGAGCGCATCCAGGGTTTCGCGTTCCACGTGTCCGACCACCAGGACCTGCAGGTCGTTGACGTGCATGTCGAGGACGCGGGCCGCGCCGAGCCGCAACGCCTCCAACACGCTGTACGCGGTGGTCGCGTCCGGGCAGTCGGGCAGCGAGAGGACATCCGCGACCACATCGGTGTGAAAGCCGAGCGGCTTGGGCGGTCGCCCGCATCGCTCCGCGTGGTCCTTGCCGAACTCCTCCCGTTGCCGCTCGGAAGAAAGGGGTGAGACGCTCTGTCCGCACACCGCACAGATGGGATACCCCAGGTCCCCGCCGCGTTCGAGCGCTGCCGAGGCGCCCACGTTCACGAGGCGCAGGTTTACGCCGCGCCGGGTCTGCACGGGTTGCGAGCCCCACAGGAAGGCTTGTCCCCCGCTGTGCCGCTCGCGCTCGAGGCCGTAGATCGCGACTCCCATCTGGAAGCGGAACTCCTCTTCGTCAGAGATTTGGGACCAATGAACGAGATCCGCATCGCACACCGCCATCGTTCGCAGGAGGTTCCCGCCGAGTGTGGACGCTTCGCCGCCGACAGCCTCCTTCACTGCCTGACGCTCCAGTGAGACGTGGAAGTACGGCATCTCCGCCTGTTGCTCGCCTGGCTCGCGGCGGAAACGCCGCGCCACAAAGCGGTGGCCGTTCGCGTAGATGAGGTTGCCGGGAACGTACTCGCGGAGCGCCGTCGCTGGCGGCCGTGGCAGATCGAACTCCATCGCGCCGGTGCGCCAGAACGGGATTTCGGCCGAGCCGACTACCGAACCGGCCTCGAGGCCGTAACCGGGCAGGAAGCCCTCCGCGGCCAGCACGCTGAACGTGCCCACGTCGTCGTGGCCCTCCGCCTGCGTTCGCCGCCGGCCCTCTCCCTTCAGGCGTTTCACCAGTCTGTCGGAGCGACGGAAGAGCGCCTCGTCCGCCCTTTCGAGCGTGCCCTCGCGCTCGCGCAGCCGGTTGAGGCGGCGGATCTGGTCCATCGCCCACTCCAGGCGACGCCGCAGCCGGGCGGCGACCGCTTCCAGCTCGTCGGCGAACCCCGTGACGTGCGTCCGGAGTGCCTCGGGACTGATCACGTCCGCGTCCTCCGCTGGCCAGCCGGCCTTGAACACGTGTTGTACGTCCGCCGCCAACTCCTCGGCGTGGTCCGCCACGAGCGCGCGCAGCGGCTCGAAGTCGAACGGATTGGTCCGCAACGCGCCGCCGTCGAACAGCCAGGAGATCACCCGCCGCGGGAGGCACTCGGCAAGCACCGCCGCGATCCTCGCCCGCTCGTCGTCGGGCCGGGTCGGGTCGCGGCGATACCGGAACAACCCACCGATGACCGCGGCATGCACGTGTTTCGCGATCATCACTTCGTTCCGCAGGTTGAACGCCGGCGGATCAATCCTTCCGGCGAGCATCTTTGGCGGTTCGGCGAAATACGCGCGGTCGTGGGACGTGGGACGGCAATAGGTGATATCCACGGCCATCCGGTGACGCCGCCCCGCGCGCCCGGCACGCTGCCAGTAGTTGGCCGGAAGCGGCGGCACATTGCGCATCAGCACGGAATCGAGCTGGCCGATGTCAATGCCGAGTTCCAGCGTCGGGGTGCAGACGAGGCAGTTCACCGCGTCCGAAGTGCCCTTGAACAGGTTTTCCAGCCGTTCGCGTTCCTCGTTCGGGACCATGGCGGTGTGTTCTTCGGGGCGCAGCATGGAGTAAGCGCCGTCGAGCAGTCGCAGGTCGTAGTTGTCCTCATCCTCCTTGACCCATTCGAGCGAGCCGTCGCAGCGCCACGCGGGGCAGAGGTCGCGCGGCAGGTTTCTGGTGGTCGTGCGGCGGCAGTTGCGACAGCGGTACACGCCCCGGTTCGGCAAGAGGCGCAGCCGGTCGGCGCTCACCTGGTACACCCCGTGGATGTTGGGCAACGGGCGGCCATGCCAGCCCTTGAGCCGAACCGGGACCAGCAGGTCGCGTTCGACGAGGAAGTCGAAGAGGCTCGTCAAGACGCCTTCCATGGACTCGGAGTCCACGCCCCACTTCGCCGCGACCTGACGCACCGCCGTGCCGTGGCCGCGGCCGAGCCACTGGATGACCAGTGCCTTCTTCTCGGTCGCCTCACGTCGCAACTTGGTGGCGGCCAGACCACGAAGGAGGGGCAGGTATCCCTGCTGGACTTCGGCGCTGCCTTCATGCCAGTACTTCGTGAAGACCTCGTGCTCGGCGTCATAGAGCGCAGTCCGGCGGCGCAGGTGATCGAGAACCCCCGCAACGCCCTCGCGGAGTCGGTCCGCGGCGACGCCGAAGCGGTGCGCGTGGTCCTGAATCCAGGGTGCCGCGCTGTCGAGCCCCTCGTATTCCACCTTCATGCGCCCCCAAGGCTCGAGCCCGAGAGCCTGCCCTGAGGCAAGCGCCACCTCACGCAACACCTGGAAGCGGAGGTACTTCCGCCGTTCCTGGCCGTGGCGTCCGCCGGCCGCCTCCCGGCGGGCGACCAGCCAGACCTCCGGGATCAGCGCCCGCGAAAGCGGTTCGTCGCCCTCAAGCAGATCGTCGAGCCAACCGACCAGATCCCCAACGGAGGAAGCCTGCTTCCTGATTCCTTCCGACATCAGCGCCCGCAACCGGAAGCGCCGCGCGTGGTCCTTCATCCATCCGGCCTGGAACGCGGCGTCCTGCCGGTTGTCGCAGAACACCAGCAGGCGGGGCCGTTCCGCGTGGTGCACCATGTCCTGGGTCAGCACATGCACGTCCGCGACATTGATCGCGCGCACCGGACGCGCCGGCTCCCGGTAACCACCCGCCCACTTCCGCCCGTTGGCGCCGCACGACAGGCAACTGGCAAGCTGGTCCGGTCGGTCCTTCCTCTGACGCACCGCGTGGAGTCGCACGGGAGCGGCAAGCGAACCGCACGCCAGACATCGCGCCACCTGCTCCGGGTGCGCCGCCCCGCAGAGCCGGCAGAAATACAGCGGCGCCGCGCGAGCGTGGGCAGGGGCATCGTCCTCCGCCTCGTCGCTCGCGCCGATGAGAGTGTCGAAGACGACGACGCGTTTGCCCCCGAGAGCCTGTTCCAGACGCGGCCAATGCGATCCGTCCAGCCCGGCCTCGCCGCCGCCCGGGGTCTTGCCGAGGAACTCGAAGTCCTTGAGGAACGCGAGGAAGTAGTGCTGGCCGCAGGTAGTGCAGGTCGTGACCGGGAAAAGCGCCCGGCCGGATTGACCGTTCGCGCCGCCCGGTTCGCTGGCCGCTTCGTCTTCAGCGGCGAGCCAGAGCCGCGCGCCGTCGACGTCGTCCGGGAAGGACACCACCGCTCCGCCGATGCCCCGCACGAACCCATGGACTACCGGCCGCAGGAGGGGTCTCCCGTCCCGCCGCGCCGCCGCACCGAGGGTCAGCCAGGCCAGGACCTCCGCTTCGGTGACCGGCCTGCCGAGGTGTTTCTCCAAGGCTGAGAGCAGTGACGCCAGCGCCTTCGGGGCAGCCAGCTCCTCGCTCAGCCGGAAAACGAGCTCGTTCCGGGACAGGGCGTCGTACAGGGATTCCGGCCAGCTTCCAGCGTCCAGGCTATTGCTCGTGAGCGAGCGCCACACGGCCCGAACCGCTTTTCCCTCGTCCTCTTCGTCCTCGACCGCCTGGACACAGCGTTCCAGGATCTTCGCCGTGTCTCCGCGTGGGACAGGCGGAATGGATCGGGGCGCCGCCCACACCTCCTTCTCGTAGTCCTCGCCGACCGTTGTCACTTCGGCCGCTTCGACCCCGAAGAACCGGGCAGCAAAACGTCGCGCCGCGTCCGGATCCTCGCGGTCCACGATGGTGGCCGAGGTCGCAACACAGGTCGTGCGGCTGGCCTCGGAAGGGCGGAACGCGCGCAGCCGCCGAATCAGGCAGGCCGTCTCGGCGCCGAGAGCCCCCGTGAAAGTGTGCGCCTCGTCGAAGACGAGGAAATCCAGCCGGGCGTCCGCGAACAGTTCGATGTCCTGCTGCCGCGTCAGCAGCAGTTCCAACTGCTTGATGTTCGTGAGCAGGATGCGCGGCTGCCGCCCGGTAGTGCGCATCACCTCGCGCGAGCAGACTTCTTCCGGCGGGTACACGGTCTCACCGCTCCCGTCGCGCTGCGCCTGCGCCAGCCGGGCGTCGTAGTCGGCCCGGGACGCTCCGGGCTGCAGGCGGACGCCCACCACCCGCGCCTCGGTCTCGGGGGTTTTGCCGACGTAGAGACCGAACGGAACGCCCGTCCCCGCGAGCAGGCCGCGCAGGCGCATCAACTGGTCTTCCGCCAGCGCGTTCATGGGATAGACGATGACCGCGCTGATCCCCGGCGGCGCCTGCTGGTCCCGGAGTTCGAAGCAGCGGCTGACCACCGGATAGAGGAAGCACTCGGTCTTGCCGGAGCCGGTGCCGGTCGAGACAAGCGTCGTCCGGCCGGCGACGACGGACCGGATGGCTTGCTCCTGGTGTGCGTAGAGCCCTTTCACCGCCGCCGGAATCCGGTCGGCCAGATGGGGATGGAGCACTCCCTCGCGTACGAGGTCGGCGATCTGCGCCCCCTGCCGGAACGGCCGGGAGAGGCTGACGAACGGCCCCTGCAGGAGGGGTGACTGCCGGGTCCTATCCAGCGACAGCAGTTTCCGCATCTGCTGGTGCAGGTGCGGAGCGGCGAACGGATAAGCGGTGAGCTGGTAGCGGAGAAAGCTCTCGACGACCTTTTCGGTGTAAACGACCGGATTCAGCGCCACGACGCGCGCCCCTTGCGTCCCGCCGTCGGGTGGCTCACGGACTCATCGTACCGCCGCATCCGCGAAGTCGGACCTTGCAGTGCGGCGGAGGGAGCGGGACTGGCTGGGACGGTGCCGTCAGTCGGGGCGCTCGCGGAACAGCAGCAGGACGCTGAACTCTCGCTGATCATCGTTGGATGAACTGTCGAACGCATCCAATGCGGCTTCCGTCTCGTCTATACCCCTCAAGACCTCCGACTTCGTGAAGCGTGCTGCGGGGTCGTAGTCCGCGGCGTGCCGGCGGCCCTTCAGGTCTGGAAGCAGGGTGGTCAGCCTGCGAACTTCGGGAGAAAGAGTTTTCGTTTCTCGGGATCTGCACACCTGCGCGCATTGACCGTGGTTCAACGCTCGATAAACCCGGTTCCACGCCGGAGTCCGTCGCGCGGGACCGGTTCCAACCAGTCGGTCGGCGCAGCACTGCATGAGGCGGTGGAACGCCGCGTAGTAGATGGTGCTCGCGGCCCGACGAAGATCTGTCTGCCGGGGCCGTCCCGGACCGGCCGCGATCAGGGAACGGGCGGTCTCAATCAGACTCCGGGCTATCACCGAGCCATTCCCGTTCTTCGGACTTGGCGATGTACGAGACGACCGGAATGGCGTCGACGCCAAGTTCCCGCACCCGATCATTCAGAGGTTCATGGACATCCAGCATCTTGACGCCAGTAAGCGATGCGTCCGGGGACTCGTAGATGACGTGGGCAGTCACGTACTCGAACCCGTCGTGATCCACGGTGGAACCCATGTAGATGCGTCCGAATCGCACGGTTCCGCCAAATACTTCGGCCAGCACCTGGGCCACGATCTCCCGAACCTCGTTCAGTCGCGCTTCCGTCATATTGGCTGGTCTCTTCGCTCCGCGAAAACAAGTGTAGCCGGTGCGATGCGCGTACGGCAGACCCTCGTCAAGCGAATATTACGATATTGAGTGAAGCTGAACAAATATGCTAATTTCGTCTGATGCCCCGATTCGAGCGCGCCCAGGTCGCCACCCTCGCCGACCGTCTCCGCGAGATTCCGCGCCGGATCGTCGCGGTGTTCGGGCCGCGGCAGACGGGCAAGACCACCATCATCCGGCAGGCGTTGCTGCGATCCGGCGTGCCGTTTCGCTACGTCGCGGTGGACGAGCCGGACCCTCCGGCCGCGAGCGGTTTCCCCCGCACCGACCCCTTCCCGGCGGCCATGCGGGACGCGCGCTGGCTGGCGGGCCGCTGGGGGGCGGCCCCGGGGCGGGCGTGGAGCCGGCCCCTCCGGCCGCGAGCGGTTTCCCCCGCACCGACCCCTTCCCGGCGGCCATGCGGGACGCGCGCTGGCTGGCGGACTGCTGGGAGGGTGCCCGGGAGCAGGCGGGATCGGGTCGCGGGTTCGTGCTCGCTCTCGACGAGATCCAGAAGGTCCCGCGGTGGTCGGAGGTCGTCAAGGGGCTCTGGGACGCGGACCGGTTCGCCGACCGCCCCCTGCGGGTGGTGATCGCCGGGTCGTCGCCGATGACGATGCAGCAGGGGCTCGGCGAGAGCCTGGCCGGGCGCTTCGAGACGATCCCGGTGGCCCCCTGGTCGTTCCCGGAGATCGCGGCGGCCTTCGGGTTCGACTCCGACCGCTACGTCTTCTACGGGGGCTACCCCGGCGCCGCGCCGCACGTCGGAACCCCGGCGTTGTGGCGCGACTACGTGCGCCGCGCCATCGCGGACGCCAGCATCGAGCGCGACCTGCTGGCCATGACGCGGGTGGACCGGCCGGCGCTGCTTACCCGCCTCTTCTGGCTCTCGTCCCGAATGTCCGGGCAGATCGTCGCCTACAACAAGATGCTCGGCCAGCTCTTGGACGCGGGCAACAGCACGACGCTCGCCCGGTATCTCGATCTGCTGCGGCGGGTCGGGCTGGTCGCGGGCATCGCGCGCTACGCCGGGCCGCTGTCCGACCGGGCGGCGAGCCCCAAGCTGAACGTCCTCGACACCTCACTGATGACCGCTGCATCCGGCTACACCTTCGAAGAGGCGAAGGCCGACCGCACGTTCTGGGGCCGGGTCGTCGAGACCGCCGTCGGCGCTCACGTCGTGAACACCGCCGAGATCGGGGAGCGCATCCACTACTGGCGCGACGACGCGCACGAAGTGGACTTCGTGATCGAGCGCGGCCGGAAGCTGGCCGCGGTGGAGGTCAAGACCGGGCGCGATCGTTCGAGCGGCCGCGGGCTCACCGCGTTCCGCCAGCGGTACGGGCGGAGCCGCACGGTGCTCGTGGGCCCGGGCGGCATTTCCCTCGCGGACTTTCTCGCGCAGCCCGCCGGGCACTGGGTAGCGCCGGAATGAAGGGCCGCGTACCCCGCACGGTCACCGAGGCCGGCGAAGACCGCTCCCAGCCGCTCGCCGCCTTCCGCGACACGGGAGCGTTCGTCCTGCTCGGCGATCCGGGAGCAGGAAAGACCACCGAGTTCGAGTGGGAGGCATCATCGCTCGGAGACGACGCGATCTGCCTTTCGGCCCGTGACTTCCTCGCGCTTGCCGAGACCCGCGCGGCGCAGTGGTCGGGGAAGACGCTCTTCATTGACGGACTCGATGAGGTCCGGGCGGGGACGGGCGACCCCCGGAGTTCGCTGGACGAGATCCGGAGACGGCTCGATGCGCTCGGCCGGCCCCGGTTCCGGCTCTCGTGCCGCGCCGCGGACTGGCTCGGGAGCGACCAGGAGCGCCTGCGGATGGTGTCTCCGGGCGAAACCGTCACCGTGCTGCGACTCGATCCGCTCCGGGATCCGGACATCGAACACCTGCTGGAAGCGAACCTGGGCGATGCCGAGGCCCGGCGCTTCCTGAAATCCGCCCGGGAAAAGGGTCTTTCCGGCTGGCTGCGGAATCCGCAGGGCATCGAGATCCTCATCGCTGCGTTCACCGGCGGCCGCGGCTGGCCCCCGAACCGCCGGGACGCCTTCGAGGTCGCGTGCCTCCGGATGGCCGGCGAGCGCAACGTGGAACACCGGGACGCAGCGAAGGACCAGCCGAACCCCTCGGAGATTCTGGACGCCGCCGCTGAACTCTGTGCGACGCTGCTGCTCTCGGGAGCGGCCGGGTGTTCGCTCGACGCCTCCGGTTCTGATGACGACTACCCGGCGCTGGACCGTTTGGGTCCGACCGATCGGAGTCTGGCGCGGGCCGCGCTCGACACCAAACTGTTCACCGAGGCCGCCCCCTCCGGCGTCCGGCGGTTCGCACCCCATCACCGCCAGATCGCCGAGTTCCTGGGAGCACGGCAACTCGCGCGGAGAATCGAGAGCGGCTTGCCGGTCGGCCGGGTGTTCGCCCTCATGGCGGCCCCGGACGGGGCCCCGCCGACTTCTCTCCGCGGCCTCGCCGCGTGGGTCGCGGGCCCCCGTCGGGCCGCCCCGGGGGGCCCGCGTGGCAGGCGACCCGGCGGGGGCCCCGCCGACTTCTCTCCGCGGCTTCGCCGCGTGGTTCGCGGCCCACTGTCGGCCCGCCCGGGCGCGCCTGATTGACAGCGATCCGGTCGGCGTCGCTGCCTACGGAGACCTCCACGGTTTCTCCCACACGGAAAAGCAGCGACTCTTGGAGAAGGTCCGCGACCAGGACCCGAAGCTCGACGCTGGACGCCTGCCCGAGGACGCGCTGCGGCCCCTGGCGGTCCCGGAGCTGGCCTCCGTGCTCCGCCAGATTCTCGAATCGGACGAGCGCGCGGATGCGGATCAGGTGGTCAGCGGTTTCGTGCTCCGGGCGCTGGCGCTCGGCGAACCGATGCCGGACCTCGCCGACCTGCTTCTCGGTATCGCCCGTGACGAGACCCGGTGGTCCGTCGCCAACCGGCGAGCGCTGGACGCCTTCTTCCACAACTGCGACGACGAGGAGAAGAGCCAGGAAGGCGCGCGCCGACTCCTCCACGATATCCGGCGCGGCGCGGTCCGCGACTCCGACCACCAGCTTCTGGGGACGCTCCTCGCCCGGATGTACCCCGACGAGATTTCACCGAACGATGTCTGGACGTATCTCCTCGACCAACCGCACGAACTCCTGGGCCGGTACTCCGGGTTCTGGTTGTACGACCTGCTGGCGAAGACGCCGGACGAACGTTTCCCCGAGCTGTTGGAGGCGCTGAGCGACAGACTCCCCGGACTGCGAACCGCCCTCCACGCGCAAGCCCTCGACGACCTCCCCCTTGGGCTCCTGGCCCGCACGGTGAATGCCCTGGGCGACCAGACGCCGGTGCCGCGGCTTCACGATTGGCTCCGCATCGGCGCCGGGTATCGGCCCGTGTACTCGAATGGCACTGAAGCCGTCCGGGCTATCCGGGCTTTCATCGAGCAGCGACCCGATCTCCACAAGGCGCTCTGGCTCGAAGGGCTGAAGCGGTGTCCGGAGGCCGACGACCTCCCGCTCTACGTACGCCAGGTTGCCGAGAGCCTGTACGAGGCCCGGTTGCCGGAGGACTTCGGGAGGTTCTGCCTGAACCAGGCCGTGGATCTGGCGGACGCCCGCCCTCGATTGGCCGAATGGCTGCTCCAACGGACCATCGGGCACGCTGCGGACGAGCGGATCACTCTCGAGGAGCTGACGGAACGAACGCGCTGGAGCGGGAATCTGGGAGACCGGCTCCCGAGCCTGTTTCAGACCCCGCTACCACGCGGGTACCTGGGTCTGACGGGGGGGAGCGGGAATCAGGGAGCCCGTCTCCCGAGCCTGTTGCAGACCCCGCTACCACGCGGGTACCTGGGTCTGAAGCGGGACGCGAGAGATTTCAGGGCGCAGCAGAGCCGACGCGAGGCGCAGTGGGAGGGCCGCGTACGCTCTGAAGTGCGGGCGCTCCGCGAGAACCGGGCATCCCCTGCGCTCCTGAACAGCGTGGCGCGGGCATACCTGCTGACCCTGAACCAGTATGTGACTGGTCCGGGTCGCGGCGACTGGTTTTCCGACGGGGCGCTCGTCGAAGCGGCGCTTCGCGGGCTGCGCGGCGTCCCGTTCCGCCCGGACGTCCCCGATCTGGGGGAGATCCTTCAGCAGCGCCCTGAATCCGCGTCCCACTATCTTGCGCTGCCGTTCCTCGCCGGACTCGAAGCGATGGAGCGGGAAGATCCGGCGCGGCTCGTCGCGCTCGATGACAGCCGGTGGCAGATCGCCCTCGCCCTCTATTACACGGTCCCGACCGGTCGCCGGGAGATGCCTCCGTGGTATCGGGAGCTGCTGCGGTCCCGTCCGGACCTGGTCGCCGAGGTTCTTGTCCTCTGCGCCAAACCCGAGATCGCTGGCGGCAGCGATAGCCTTGTGCATCTCGACTGCCTGGTTACCGACACAGATCACGCAAATGTGGCCAGCCGAGCGTCGCTGTCCCTGCTGCGGGGCTTTCCGGTGCGTAGCCGGGGAACGCAGCTCCGGGTTCTCGACTGTCTGCTCTGGGTCGCGCTCCGGTACGCCGACCGGACACAGCTTCGCAGGATCATCGCCAAGAAGGTCGCATCAAAGAGCGTGACCGCCGCGCAGCGGGTGCACTGGCTGGCTGCCGGTCTGGCCGCGTCGCCGGAGGAGTACCGGGTCCGGTTCGATGAGTTCATCCGGGACCGGGACGAGGCTACGCGAGAGGCGGCGGTCTTCCTTTGTCCGGATTGGGGCGTTTCGTTCCCGGACCGCGACACCGACCCGGCGACGCTCAGCCTGCTGATCCGGCGGTTCGGCCCGATGTTCGGACCGGACGAAGAGTGGAAGGAGGGCATCGTGGACCTTCCGGCGAGGGCGGCGGCGAGAACGCGAGCCTTCGTTCACATTCTCGGCGGCCAGCCGGACACCGCGGCCGGAGAGGCGCTGGATTCGCTGATCGCGGATTCTGCGCTCGCTGCATGGAAGCGAACGCTGGAGCTGGCGCGGGACCGCCAGCGGACCGAGAGCCGAGACGCCGGCTATGCGCAAGCCCCCCTGGAGCGTGTGGCGGAGTCGCTGCGCGGAGGACTCCCTACGAACGCGGCCGACCTGCTGGCGCTGGTTGCCGACCATCTGGACGACCTCGCCCGCGAGATACGAGGCGGGGACGAGAACGCTTGGCGCGGATTCTGGAATGAGGATTCCTACGGACGCCCCGAGAATCCGAAGCCCGAGAACTCGTGCCGCGACGTCGTGATGCGGGAACTGCGCGCCCGGTTGCACGACCGGATCGCTGTCCTGACCGAGGTGCGGCACGCCGGCAACACTCGCGCCGACCTCCGCGTCTCGTACGAAGGCTTCGCGCTGCCCATCGAAATCAAGCGCGAAGGCCACCCCGATCTCTGGACCGCGGTGTCCGAACAACTGGTCCCGAAATACACGACCCTCCCGGCCGCCGCCGGCCACGGCATCTACCTCGTCCTCTGGTTCGGCCGGCACAACATCCCCAAAGGACCGTCCGGTCAGCCGCCCACGACGCCGGAGGAATTGCACCAGGCCCTTGAAGAAACAGTGCCTCGCGCCCACGCACCGAAGATCGAGATGCGGGTTCTCGACGTCATGCCGCCAATCGCCGGGTCGGGCCGATAGACCCCGTTGATGGTCTCGCCAGCTCTCACTGCGACCGTGACGCGAATCTCTTCGGCGTCGAGTCTCCGTCGGCCCGGTCGTGCTTGGCACGCTGTGGCTGCGCGTTTTGCGTCGCCGCGCGCGCCGTCAAGCTTGGTAGAGCATCGTTCCCTGAGAGCGATTCACACCCTTCTACCGTTCTTGGGCGTTCAACCGACACGTCTCTTCATATGCCAGCGTGTCGCAGGCAGCCAGTAGCTGCCGTGCGTACGACTCCGCTGCTGAGCGAACCCACTCGGGGCGAATCTTGGTCGCGTAGATTCCGGCGTGGACAGTAGCCAGCGAGACCGCGATCCACGGTGTCGCGCCGGCATCGGCAGTCCAGTTACCCGCGCTACCCGTCCAGACTCCCGCAATCTGAGCTCCGGCGACGCCAATGACTATTGCGTCGAAGACGAGCGCCCAAGGCTTCAGAGCCCAGACGTTCCGGCGAAAGCCGTAGCTCACGTTCTCTGAAAAAAGGAGTCCGAATCGGCTCTTGTCCCGAGTCTGAGCCAGCAACCAGGATGTTGCACTCACGTACCCGTCCTCCGCACGATCCGCGTCTGCACTCTCGTCTTCCGGGGATGCCAACTTCAACATCGGGACGGAGCGTTCCAGGAACGCCTGGTAGCGGGCCTTCGTGATCGGTCGAATTCGCGTGTCGCGATGACGCAACATGGCGGCCGATGGCATTCCGTCCCACATCCTGAACAGATCGTCTTGCGCGTCCTTTCCGGTGTGTCGTCCAACATGCATCAGCAGCGTCAAGAGTCCGCATGACACCGCTGCCGAGAAGACGGCCTTCCATGCGGTCTGCATCCACGGGACAAAGAGAATTCCAGCAACGACGAAGGGAAGCAGTGTCCACATGACCGGTTGAAGCCACGCCGTTCTTCCATATGGGTTGAGCAGGACACTCAAGAAATGGATCATGCGCCACTACTCGTGTGAGTGGCCGCGTCGGCCAGGTACGCGTGAAAGCCCTCCGGTGCATAGACGAGCGACAGCGCCGGCCGCAGACTCGATAGAGCGATAGCGCTGGCGGTGTCACGATCCTTCATGGAAGGTGCGCCACCGCCTGGGTGCGTGTGCCACGTTCCCAAACAGTAGAGCGATCCGTCGGTAGCGTCGCAGTACTCGTCGATGGAGCGACACAAACCCTTTGTTCCCAAGATAAAGCGACTCTCGGAACGCTCGCTGTCGGTCGGAGCATCGAGAACATCTACGACATGGACAATCCTCGTGGCTTCGGATAGACGACCCATTAGTACGCCTCCAGTCTCGATTGCGGCGCACCGCGCCGCGTCGTCAATGATCCGGGTTCGCACGCGGTCGTGCACATGGATGGTCCACTGCTCGTCGGCCATACTGGCACCGACTACTGCAACTGGAGGGATCGGAAGGATGTGCCACGACAGCCCAAGTTCGTCGTCCGACAGATATCCGATCAGGATCTCTCCACCATCGGGAAGGCCATCACGTTGCTTCTTCAGGAGATACTCTGCCATTGCCGCAGCGAAGAGAGACAGGCGTCCATCCGACATGATCATGGTGAAGGAACTGCAACCCTGACCGATCATCTGGCGAGACAGAGAATCGTGGCCAATACCGAGCGCGGACCGAAGTGCCGAGTCCGTGCGTGTCTCGGCGTAGAACTCCGCGATCAAGTCCGTGGTACTTGGGTTCCGCCCCGATCCCTCGACCGTGATCAGCCCAATTCGCCCGTGGCCGAATAGAGTGGTTTCAATCACACGGCACTGGTCAGGGCTGGTTGCAAGGGCCTCCCGCACGGAGAGGGATGCCGTCGAGTTCACCAATGCCCATGAGTTCGGCGTCCACAGCGCTGTTTGACGGGTCGCGATCTGGCAAGCGTCCTCCTCGATCGGTCGACTTTCCTGGTCCAGGCCCCTCAGCGCATCGCACAGTGCTACTGCCTTCGGCTTCATCCAGGAGGTGCGACGCTCGGTGTCCGGAAGCAACGCGTGGCGTCCGGCGTTGTGCGGCATCATCGTTGCCTTGTCGATCACGACGTCCGGACCCGCGCCAGCGCGGGTGAGATGGATCGCCAGTTTCGAACCGAGACTCCCAGCGCCGATAAGCGACCAGCGTTCACCCTTTGACCCCTTCCTGCCGCCAGCCATTTCGGCAAGAAGCGACCTGCTGATAGTGTGCAGGTGGGCTGCCGGGCGCACCAGACCCTTATTCTCTTGGCGGGCTGAAAGCAGGCCAAGCTGCGTCAGATATGGACAAACTTCGATGTTGCTCCGTGTACCGATGAGATGGAAGGGGCGGCGGACCAGTAGCACGATGGCGAGCGGAAAGGTAGCCAGCCATGGATATCTCTCGGTGGCCTGCCGCAGTTGGACAAAGGCTTCGTCCAGCCCCCGCTGACAGCCGTATAAGGCTGCCCGCTCCCGGAGGGTCGCGAGATCGACGACAGTTTCCGGGGCGTATGTCGTGCACTCGTGAGTGCACCCAGACGAATCCCCCCCCGGCCATACGATCAAGGCCAAGGATCGACCGTGGTGACACTCGGGGCGATTACGAGACGCGGATTCATCAAGTAGGTTAGGCAGATCCTTGTCACTCAGGCTCTTGACCGGGCTGTGAACGTGGCCATAGACAGATAGGGCAACCTTTCCGTTCGTGAGCTTGACGTAGTTGAAATGACGGAGCTGGTAGCCACCGGTTCCGTCCATGACGCTCCTTAGACCCTGGGCGTCGGCTACGAACCAGTCCCGGAAGGAGTCGCGGCGGACCGGCTCCCAGCCCTGCTCTGGATCAATCAGGCTGCCGTCGCCAGCCTTCTGAAGCCAGATAGCGGTTTGCTGGACGATGCCTGAGATACCTTGGTGATGAATCAATTCGGAAAGATGACCATCGTAGATGCAAGGTACCGGGCAGTCGTGGCGGAGCCACGGCTGCATGTGCGGCAGGTCGCGGTTGAAGTCCGGCCGTAGTGAAAGATCAGGAGGTGACCATGGATAGCGCAGAGGGAAGTTGAATCTGACGGTTTCCCTAGACCTGACGCCCGTGGGACTCCGGTCCTCCAGCCGCCAGTCGCTCGGCAGATTGGTGTCGAAGGCCACATGGACCGATGTCGCCCCCGTCTTCGGATCGACGGAAACCTGCGAGACCTCACGAACGCTCGCGTGGGAAGACAAGAGGGCTATCGCACGGCGCACTGCCGTCGGGATCTGGGTTGCGGTCAAGAGCAGTTAGCCGTGTCCTAGTGGCTGGCGTCCTACGGCACTCCTAGAGGGAGACGGGGTTATGTTCGCGAGGTTCTTCACGCGGAGGCCGTCCCGGGTGACTTCAAACTCCAGCACGGCGGGCGCGGTCTCGGAGGGATACTCGCCGACGCACCTGAAAGCGCCGTTGACGCCCGCGACGATGGTCTCGTACTCCTTCTTCGCGCGGATGCACGGCGGGTCGTCGTCATCGTCCTTGATCGGTTTGCTGCTGGCGACAATGCTGGCGCCACCGAGGGCCTGCGCGAGGGCATTCCGGGCTTCCTCGCAGACCTCGGCTTCCTCGCCCCCTTCGCTCCAACTGTCGTACGACAGGCTGCGCCAGGAACAGTGATGCGGTGTCTGAAGGAGGTGGTACGAAAGCCAGTCCTTCCGATACTTGTGCCTCTGCCACAGCCTCTGCCAGATCTCTACCTCGGCGTCACCGCCGGTCAGGAACCGACACTTGTCAGGGATTCCGCCACCCTTGAGACAGAACCGAAGGATCGTGCTGGAGTTGTTCTTGGAGAGTAACTCCCCATCGGCAACGTCGTCCTGCGGAAGGGGACCGAGTAGGCGCGCCTTCAACGAGGGGTCGGTTGAGCCACAGACTCGGGAGAACTCGTCGTCGAGCTTGATCAGGATTCCAGTGAGGTCATCTGTTTTCCCGTCTTCATCCTCTCCGAGGATGAGGACGCGGTCTCCGTCATCTACGAATCCCCACGCGTCGCGGAATCGCTGGACTCGGCGCTTGGCCTCTCGGTTGAATGCCTTGGCGTCGTCGCACAGAGGATTGTTCTTCGATGCTCGCCGGAACACCCTCGGCGATGACCAGATCTCCCGGACGAAGATCTTGTCGGCCTTGGCTGACCACTCGCTCGGTGGTCCGAGGTGGAAGTGCTTGCGCAATCCGCGGCAATGGTCTTCGTCCGGATGGCTGACGAGGAGGACATCTACGAAGGGACGGCCATCGGAATCCTTCGTGAGGCGATCCCCGAGAAGCCGAGCGACATCTGGCGTAGCGTCATCCGGATCGTCCGCAGCGGACCGAATGTTGAGGTCGATCAGGATGCGACGGCCAGACTCGGTCGTGACCAACGTCATGTCGCCGTTCCCGACCGGAAAGAAAGAGATATTGGCGTTCATGAAAGGACTCCTTTTGCCAAATAGCGACAATATGATATTTTTTGGTTCCGGTCCTGTCAAGCGGAGGAGCATCCATGCCTGAAGAGTCAGCAATCGCGGCGAATGTCGCTCGGCTGCGGTTGGATCGGCGGCTGACCCAGGCCGCCTTGGCAGAGCGTGCGGGGCTGACCCGCGTGGCGCTCGGGAAGATCGAGCGGGGGGCGGTCCTGCCGCGGGCGGGGACGCTGGCCGCCCTGGCCGGGGCTCTACGGGTTCCGGTCCGGGATCTGGTGGCCCGCGTCCGACCTCTCCGGAGCGTTCGGTTCCGCGCCCACTCCACGATGTACGGGCGTGAGCAGACTCTCGCGGAGGTGTCCCGATGGCTGGAAGCCTATGGCTGGCTGGAGGGGGAGTTGGGGGAGACTCGGGAGTTCCTGTTTCGGGGCCTCGTCGCAAATGAGGGCCCGCGATCCCCAATCGAGGTGGCGGCGGCGGCCCGGAATGTAGCGAGAATCGAGAAGGCGCCGGTGCCCAACATCTGCCGATTACTGGAAGACTGTGGAGTGAAGGTCCTCCTGTTGGATAGCAAGCGCGAGTCGTTCTTCGGGCTCAGCGTGGGCCGGGAAGACGGCGGGCCGGCGGTCGTGGTGAATGTGTGGGACCGGATTTCAGTGGAGCGCTGGATCTTCACGGCCGCCCACGAACTTGGTCATCTCCTGCTTCATCCACATGAGTTCGAGCGGGAGGCAACTGATCTGCCGGAGAAGACGGAGCGCGAGGCCGACGCCTTTGCCAGCGAATTCCTGATGCCGGAGTCGGCGTTCGAGGTTGAGTGGGATGCCACTGACGGTTACCCGCTGCTCTGGCGTGTCCTTGCGGTCAAGCGCGTTTTTCGGGTCAGCTACAAGACTGTTCTTCTTCGGCTTGTCAAGACGGAGCGTGAGGGCTCGGAGGTCTGGGGCGCGTTCCAGAGGCAGCATCGGAATCGCTTCGGCCGAACTCTAAAGAAGGAGGATGAGCCGAAAGCCCTACAGAAGAGCGAGTTCGCGTGGAAGTCGGGCCGCGCGGGCGAGCCGGCGGCCTTGTCGGAGCATGACTTCAGGCGCGACCGCCTCGCTCGATTGGTCAGGCGGGCGATCGAGGACGGGCACATTTCGTTGAGTCGCGGGGCGGAGGTATTGGACATGCCGCTGGAGGACATGAGGGGGTGGGCGCGTGACTGGGCCGGGTAGCGGTCCAACCGGGCGGGTCACGCTTCTGGCCGATGCCAACGTTCTCATTGACTACCGCGACTCGGGCGATCTGGCGATCCTCTCGCTCGTCGCACAGCATGTAGGGCCGTTGCTGGTCGCTTCAACCGTGTTCGACGAGGTGCACGACCTTGGAGTAGACGATTGCGCGCGCCTCGGCGTCCGGATCGTTGAAGCGACGACGGCACAGTTGGACCAAGCGGGCCGTGTCAAGCCCCGCGTGTCATTCAACGACGGGGTCTGCTTCGTGGTCTGTCGGGACGAGGGCTGGGTCTGCGTCACGAATGACCGGGCGTTGCAGCGGCTATGCAGGCAGCACGACGTCTCCGTCCGCTTCGGGCTGGGTCTGCTGCTGGATCTGGCCGCCGAGCGCGCGATCACATATGGCCGGGCGGAAGCCGTTGCGCGCCGGATTCAGAACGTGAATCCGCTCCACATCAACGACCGGGTCGTCGCAGATTTTCTTGCGGCGCTGGACCGGACGGTGCGGCGCTGACGCTGTCGCGCTACGTTCTGTCGGCGGCTGTCGCGCCACTCCTTCCGTCCGGTTGGGGGCTGACGCCTCCACCGCGCGTCAGCGGGTTCTCGCCCAGACGGTGAGGCGGAGTTCTTCGCCGAAGAGTTCGTACCTGGGGCGGCGGCCGGAGTGGGCCTCGCCGGCTTCGAGGATCTTGCGGACGCCTTCGCCGCGGGATTCGAGAAAGACGCGGCCGGTGCGCTTGCTGTGGATGTGGGAGAGGAAGTTCACGAGGAGCTGGTTGCGGGTGAAGACGCGGTAGGGCATCGCCTCCAGCGTGAGGGTGTTGGGGAGCTTCCCGGGGCTGTAGAGCTCAAGTCGGTCGGCGAACAGGAAGAGGCGGATCTTGGAGCCGTCGATGGAGTAGTCGCGGTGAGCGACGGCGTTGACGATGGCCTCGTCCACGACGTCGAGGTCGTACGGAGAGTCGCCGCTGCGCTCGTTGTCCCGGGCGGCGAATCGCATGACGAAGGCGACTGCGGCGTCAATCTGGTCGGGCGCCTTGCCCTTGATGCGCTCTTCGTGGACGAGCTCGTCCGATGAGAGTCGGGTTCCCCGATAGGAGGCGGTTTCGATCCAGGCGCTCCGGAGGTGCTCGGTCGGCTGCTTCCCGAAGGTCAGCAGGCCGGCTACCGAGGGCCGGTCGGTTCCCTCCTCGTCCCGGAGAACGACCTGCGTATTGCGGAGGAGGTCCAGCCAGGGGATCTTCGGCGCCCGGCCAAAGAAGGTTTCGAGCCGGTTCCAGTCGAGCTCGCTCACCCCGGCTGCGAATACTGCCTGCTCGTCGAAGACGTAGCCGCGGCCACGGTCCTGAAAGAGCCGCGCGAGTTCCGGGGGGTCGAGATCGCGCTTCGTGGACCCGATCCGAAGGTAGTAGCGCCCGCGGGTCGTCCGGTGGACATGGATCCCTCGCGGCACGCCCGCGAGAAGCACGTGCCGGTCCTCGCCGGTCGCGCCGCGAAGGATCTCGCTCCGCAGCCGCAGTCGAATCGGCGGTATGCAGTTGTTGGAGGCCACATTGACGAGCCAGGTCTCCACCTCGCTGACCCGACCCTCGGGAAGTCCCTGAATCTCCCCGGAGTCATCCACTCCCAGCATCACGGTACCGCCCTCCGCGTTCGCGAAGGCCACGAGTTCGCCAGCCAGATCGTCGCTGTTCGGGGAGACGACGCCTCGCTTTCCGAGCCGCACCTCCTTGAACTCCGCGCGGCTGTCTTCGCCGGCGCGGCACTGGCGGAGAATCTCGTCGGGGGTGTCGAACATGGCGTCAGAAGAGCCTTGGCTGCTTCGGCTTGCCGGTGTTGTACTCGAAATCGGGTTCGGCGACGCGGGGGAGGTCGGCGGGTTCGGGTGCGTAACCGTCGTCTCGGCGCTGGATGTCTTCGAGGAGGCGGTGGTAGCGGTGTTCACCGAGAAGGTTGCGGGCGTGGAGGTGGGATTCGCGGTGGGCCTCTTCGGGGGTCTGGGTTAGTTGCCAGTCGAAGAAGCGGGGGCCGAGGCGGGAGGCGACGGGTTGGGGATTGCGGGCGCGGTCGTCGCGGCCGAGGCCGTAGTCGGCGAGGCGGAGGGTTTCAGGGAGGAGCCAGCCTTCGCCCTGGTTCTGGTTGAGGAACGCCTCAATGCCTTTCTCGCGGTTACCGTCGGCGTCCCTGATCCTGGCTTCGAGGTCGCGGAAGGCGATAAGGGTCAGGACGGTGTGGCGTAATTCGGGATCCTTGTCGCGGTCCACGCGCCAGAACCCCTTCGGGTTGAGGCCCCGGGTTAGTGTCGCGTTAGCAAGCGCGCTGGACGGGAGATCACATTCGTTCAACGCATGACGCAGTCCGTCGTCGTCGATGCGGAAGGCGGCACCGATCAGCGCTTCGAGAACTATCCGTAGTCGCAATCGCTCGTGGACGGTTACAGCCCATCGAGACGCCGATGCGTTTTCTTGAGCAAGTTCGATCCAGTAGGTGGCCTCCGGTCCGGTCAGGCGGGCACAGATGTCCGCGATGTCCGTGCTGACGTCCAGGCTCCTTGGGAGCGGTGACTCCTCCAATACAAACCAACTCATGTTTAAGCCAGAGAATCGGATACGAAGAAGAAAGTCGAACAGCAAAGTGTCCAAGATCGCACTGAGTCCTCGATACCGACTCATGGACCGAGAGGAGCCGAGCCCGGGATCGCAGGTCAGAACGCCAATGGAATGGACGCATGGCATGTCCTGCAGCCGAGAAGCGATCATCGTCCGAGTATTCGTCGAAGACGTGATGTTCATGATCCCAATTTTTCGTCCGTGCTCTGACGGAATGTGTAGCCGGAAATCCCTGTCCGCCATCAGGTATTGCGGCTCGACGACCCTTCGCTCCGGTGGAATCTCGCGCCAGACAGCGCGACGTCCTTTTCCGCTGACCCACCCCTTGTGTGAAGGAGTGAGCTGGCCGATCATCCGGCCCTCCAGAACCGGAACTGCCACGCTTTCGACCTCATTCTCGCGGACCCAGGCTTTCCCGTCCCGCGACAGCAAGACCCCGGCGGGCAGCCGATCTCGTGGAATCGGTAGCCGGTCGTACGGCGGCGGAGCGCACCGCGACCGCCAAGCGGAGCGGGCGACATCGCCGGGCTTCAGGAGGTGACCGTGGATGAACCGCGCCTCGGCTTCACGTCGATCAGGGCTGGCCGTGCCGTCGAACAGCCAGTCCTTCAGTTCGACTTGCGCCGGTTCGGGACGTGACGGGTCCACTCCCAGTTCGGTCCAGAGTTCAGCGATGGGGCGCCAGTCGCCGCGGAGCCATCGGCTGTACTCGTCGGGCCGATGGCCCTTTGCCTCCCACTCAGGACGGGGAGCGAAGAGGCGCGAGTCGTTCGTCATGTCGAACTCGCGGGCGTACCGGATGCCCCACCCGTCTGGCCCACCGTCGCCGAGCAGCACGGCGTTCGCGTAGATCTTCTCCAGGATTTCGAGGTCGCGTTTCGACTGGATTTCGAGGATGGCGCGGCTCTTTGGGCTGAACTGCGTGATCTGGGCTCGGGTGTAGGGCGTGGCGATCTCTTCGGCGCGTTCCCAGTCGTCCAGATTGCGGCGCATGAAAGCGGTGCGGATCGCTTCGGTGGATCCGCCCTTCTCCACGATGATCGGGTTGAACTTGAAGCGGCTGTCAATCGGAAACACGCCGTCGCGGTTCTCGAAGCCGAACAGCCACTCCCAGCGGCAGCGCTCCAGAAAGAGATCGCGCAAAACGCCGGTGCCGTGGTCGGAGTAGAGACCCGACGGAATCAGGAATCCCAGCCGTCCTCCGGACCGCAGCAGCGCGTGGGAGGTTTCGAGGAAGAGTTTGTAGAGGTTCAGGTCCGCCGAGCCCTGATGGCGAAACGGTTGCTCCGTATCGGCGTAGCCCGAGGAGCGCCCGCGCGCGTCCCGCCATCGTTTGTGTAATACCGCGTTGTCCCTGCCGCGCGCCACGGCGAAGCGGTCCTGACTCTTCTCGTTCTCGTCGGGATCCCCGAACGCGCTGGCGACGTGACCCACGAAGTTCGACTGTGCGCGGAACCGGCCGGTGTAATCGATCCACGCCCGCTCCATGTCGGCGCTCTCGAAGTATTCGGCCTGCCTCCGCAGCGCCTCCTGCTTGCCGTAGGAGCGGTAGAGCGGGTCCAGGTTCGAGAAGAACTCCTTTGAGTTCGGCTTGGCGATGTCCCACGGTGGGTTGCCGAGGATCGCATCGAACCCGGCACCCGCCTCGCGGAACACGTCGGGGAACTCCAGCTCCCAGTGGAAGAACCGCATCTCCGCCGCGATTCGCTGTGCCACCTCTTGCGTCTCTGCCGGTGGGTCGGCAAAGCGCGACGGTAGCGGGGCGCGCTCGATCTCGTCCGTCGGCCAGAACCAGCAGGCGCACCAGCGGTCCATCGCCTCCTTGAGCGAGCGCCACGCCGGCGATTCCAGGAAGTTCTCGCGATACACACGCGCCCGCTCGGCGGTGTCCCGCACCGGGAGGGTGTGGCACTTCGACAGGACGGCGAACGCCTCGTCATGGACGGCGGCGGTTTCGGCCCAGGCGCCTTCGCCGGCGAAGACGCTCGGTCCCATCAGGAAGCTCCACAGGTCCGGTGTCAGGGTGTCCTTCACGAACGCCTTGATCGCCTTGGTGCGCGCGTTCTTCTCGAAGTGGACACCGTTCCCGTGGTTCTTGTCGCCGCCCTCCCGGTTCTTCCACGCCATCACGGGGTAATGGCGGAACTGGTCGAACCACGCGCCGACCAGCGCGTTGCCGCACTTGATCTTGTGATCGAGGAAGCCGAACGGCAGGTTGCGGTCCATCGTCTCGATCCAGAGCGACAGCCGGCAGAGTTCGACCGCCAGCGGGTCGAGGTCCACGGCGTAAATGCACCGCTCCACCACGTAGCGGCGGAGCACGGCGCGGAGGCGCGGTTCGAACTCCTCGTCGTCGGGCCGGCAGGGGATCAGCTCGTCGGCCAGGCTTTCCTCCTCCGGGTCCCCATCCGCGCGGATGCCGAGAAGCCGCACCAGCGTGCGCTCGTCGCCCGCCTGGAGCCGGCCGTGGTGCTGGAGCGAGGCGTAGAGCGCATCGGTGAGGAAGCGGAGCGCCGCCAGCGGGAAGGTGCCCGAGCCGCACGCCGGGTCGCACACCGTGACCGCCAGGATGCGTTCCGGGGGCTTCGGCGTCCAGCGGACGGGCGTCGCGTCGCGGTCCGGTTTGCCGTCCGCGCCCGTGGGTGGGTCGTAGGCCAACGGCCGCAGCGTGCGGTGCACCGTGGGCACTGCGAGGCCGGGGCGGGTGTAGAAGCTGCCCGAGCCCTTCCGGGTGCCGCCCCAGCGCACCAGATACCACTCGCCGGGGAGCACGACCCGGGCGACGAGCATCCGCGCCCGCTCTTCGAGTTGGCGGTCGTGGGCGAGCCGGCGCTCCGGCGTGTCCCGGCCCCGGAGCTTCCGCACCAGTCCCGCCGCCTGCGCCGCCCGGCGCGCCCACGCCTCGGCCCGCTCGCGGCTGCGCCGGCGCTGGTCCTCCGAAGGCGGCTCGGCTTCGCCGTCGGATACGACCCCCTCCGTGCCCGCCTCGTCGTCCTCCGTCGCTCCCTCGGCCGCGTCGTCCGCCGCTGTCGCCCCTTCCGTCTTCTTCAGGCTCTCGAAGAGCGCCTTCAGCGCCCGGGCGTCCATCGCTTCGAGCCGGGAGAGCGGCAGCGCCGCCTGGTCGCCCACCGAGAGGAAGACCACCGGATCGCCCTCCGGCGCGGCCTTCAGCTCGTAGTCGAGCAGACCCTCGTAGAGGACGCCGATGTATTCCGACGACAGGTCGGAGAAGTCCACCGGGACCGTCACCCGCGTCCCGGCGCGGGCCTGCCGGATGCGGACCGTGGTCCGGGTGAGCAGCCGCAGCATCTCGTGGACGTCCCGGTCCGCGAGCGCCTCGCGTTCGAAGCAGGCGGTCTCGAAGACCGCGAGGGCGCGGGCGACACCGTCCTCCTCGTCGCGCCCCCCAGGCGCGAACAGCTCCCCGCCGTAGGCGGTCACCGGGAGGTCCGGGTGGTGCGAGCCGTCGCGCACCAGCGCGAACAGCGCGAGCACCCGCGGCCAGGCGGCGGCGTCGTCCGCGAAACCGCCGCGGAGGGCGGTGCGGTCCAGTCGTTCGAACAGGCCGTTCAGGCCGTAGCTGGCGTCGTAGAGCGCATTGTCCCGCGGCAACAGGCCGCGCGCTTCGGCGAAGAGGATCACCACCAGCCGCATCGCCACCCGGCAGGCGGCGCGGTAGATGTCCGCCGGGGCCACATCCGCACACCGGTCGCGCAGGGGTTCGCCGTGTCCCCGGATGAGGACCTCCACTGCCTCCCGCACCCGCTCGCCGAGCGTCTCCGAGAGTTCCGCCTGTCCCTTGCGGGTGTCGCGGATCGCCTGGAGGAGCGGCGGCGTGGCGCCGTCGGTCTCGGGGATCCAGAGATCGGGATGCAGCAGCGCGCGGAGCGCCGTGACCTGGTCCGACAGCTTCCCCTCCTCGAACCACAGGTCGAGGTCCCACTGGCACCAGGCCTCGTGGTCGAGACCGGCGAACAGCAGCCGCCACTCACGCCCGTTCGTCAGCAGCGCCAGCGGCTCGCCGCCGGCGCGGAGCCAGCCGAGCACTCCGCTC
>MPMW01000024.1 GCA_002238705.1 Acidobacteria bacterium bin61
CCGCGGCCCGAGAGGGCCGTGGAACGGATCACGCCAATCACGTTCAAGAGCGTCCACGTTGCGAACGCCAGGGTGACGCGGAGTATGAGAAGTCCCGGCTAGTCGGTCCCGGTTCGACGTACGCCGGCTCCCCGTGTTGCGGGATCGCTGGCCGGCGTCTGCAGGAGCCCGTGACGCTTCATCTTCTCGTGGAGCGTCGTGGGGTTCAGCCGGAGTGCCTGGGCAGCCCGTTTCTGGTTGCCGCCCGTGCGCCGGAGCGCCCGTTCGATGAACGTCTTCTCGATCCCGGCAATCACTTCCTTCAGCGAGCGGGTGCCGATGTCCCCGGCAGGTGGCGTTGCTCCCTCGGGTGTGGGGCAGAGCGTCTCGGGCAGGACTGCGCCGGAAAAACGGGACACCCGGGCGGTGGCCACGGCGCTCTCCACCCACATGCGGAGTTCAGCCGTGTTTCCCGGCCAGTGGTAGCCGCCGCAGGCCGCGACTGTCGCTCCGGAGATCCCGAACGGCGGTTCTCCCGAGGTCTCGCCGCTCTGCTTCAGAAAATGCAGCAGCAGGGCGGGGATGTCCTCCCGGCGTTCCCGCAGTGGAGGGATCCGGATGGCCGCGGTTTCCAGACGCCGGAACAGTCCTTTGGAGAAGGTGCCGGCCCGTACCCTCCCCGGGAGGTCGGGGCTGGCGGAAACGAGAAGGCGAAACGGCGGGGGGCGGCGAACGGCGTCATCGAGAATGGCCTGATCCCCCGGACGCAGGCGCTCCGCGCCACTCAGATAGAGGCTCCCTGCCCGCAAATCGTGCGTCCCCGCGGCCGGCTCCCGGTCGCCGCGCCTGAGTTGCGCGAGGATGGGCCCGAGTCCTCCCGCCGGAAGGCTGGCGGCGTGGAGCGGCACGAACGGAAGCGACGATTGCCGGCCGAGTCGGTGAATGAGCTCTGCGGCCAGGCGCCGGCCACTGCCCGGTTCCCCGACGATGAGGACGGGGCCGTCAGAGAAGGCGGTCGTGGTGAGCGCGCTGCGAATCTCGGCGGCCTCGTTTGAGCACCCCACCCAATCCTCGAGGCGGGTCGCGGCGCGAAGCTCGTCCCGCAGAATGCGGTTCTCGCGGAGCAGGCTGCGATACCCCATCTCGGCTTCGAGCGCGGTCAGCAACGACTCGCGCCGGACCGGGGTGGGGACGGTCCGTGGGCGTGCCGGTCCGAGTCCGGTGAAATCGGGCCGGGGAGAATTCGCGCCGGCAAGCAGGACAGTTGCTGCCTCGGGGCAGATCTCGCGGAGCAGTTCCATCGTCTCGCCCACGGGTTCCGCCGTGGCGCCGGCATCGAGGATCACCACCGACGCGTTCCGCAACCGCTCCTCGGCGTGTCCCGAGCGAATCGACGGTATGCGGTCGACGCGCCAGGACTCGTCGGTCAGAAACTGGGCCGCGTCCCGCGCCGGTTGACTGTCGCCGACCACGATCGCAAACCGGTCGCCAGCGGCGAAAGGCGTTCTCGGGGCGAGGACGGGCGCGGCGAGGGACATGGGGACGCGGGGCGAGCCCGGACCCCTTCCTTCGCGACTCCCTCGTCCGCCTGAGGCCCGAAGCCCGGAAAGGCTTCCGAATCAGAAGAACGATCTCAGCGGGAATTGGTTCCGCCCAATGTCGCCCCGGTGGCTTGGCGGGCCTCGGTCGCAACCTCCAGGAAATACGCATGAATGCGGGTGTCGTCCGTGAGTTCCGGGTGGAAGGTGGTGGCGAGGACGCGTCCTTCGCGGACGAAGGCCGGCGCTCCCCGCCATTTGGCGAGCACCTCGACACCCGGGCCGGCGCTGCTGATGACCGGGCCCCGGATCATGACCAAAGACAGATCCGGCTCACCCAATGCCGAACAGGAACAGGCCCCGACGTGGCTCTCCAACTGGCGCCCGTAGCCGTTGCGCTGGATCTCGACGTCGAGAAGCCCCAGCGACTCCTGAGCCGGGTTCTCGACCGTCCGGGCAAGGAGAATGGCGCCGGCGCAGGTTCCGTAGAAGGCGCCTCCGTCCCGGTGGAAGGCGATGAGGGGATCGAACAGGTCCTCTTCGAGCAGGAACTTCAGCATGGTCGAGCTCTCGCCGCCCGGGATGATCAGCCCGTCGAGCCCTTCGAGGGCCGGAGCCCGGCGGACCTCCACCGCTTCGATCCCAAGCCGCCTCAGGGCGGCGGCGTGGAGCGCAAAGCTCCCCTGGAGCGCAAGCACCCCGATGCGCGGTGGGGGGGCCGGCGCGGCACGGCCGGTCGTCGGTTCGTGAATCGATCCCATCTTCACCTCGGCGAATGCGATGTCGCACGCCATCCCGACGTGCGCGACCGGGCCGGTCGGTTGGGACCGGCGCGGTCGAACCCGGGTCCAGCGGGCCCGGGGACTACGGCAGTTTCCAGTATCTAGTTGCCGCGGGTCTGCAGCAACTCTTCCTCCGGCATCGTGGCGATATCGAGTCCCCGCATCGGCTCCCCGAGACCCATCGAAACCTCGACCAGCATGGCCGGGTCGCGGTAGTGGGTCACGGCCTTCACGATGGCCTTGGCCCGTTGCTCGGGGTCCGTTGACTTGAAGATTCCGGATCCCACGAAGACGGACTCCGCTCCGAGCTGCATGCAGAGCGCGGCGTCGGCCGGGGTCGCCACCCCGCCTGCCGCGAAGTTCGGCACGGGGAGGCGCCCGTCGCGGGCCACCATCCGCACGATCTCGTAGGGAGCGCGGAGTTCCTTGGCGGCGGACATGAGTTCGTCGTCGGTCAGAATCGTGAGCCGGCGGAGTTCGTTTCCGATCTGCCGCAGGTGCCGGACGGCTTCCACGATGTTGCCGGAGCCGGCCTCGCCCTTGGTGCGGATGAGCGCGGCCCCTTCGCCGATCCGGCGGAGCGCCTCTCCCAGGTTGCGGCAGCCGCACACGAAGGGGACCTCGAAGGCGTGCTTGTCGATGTGGTTTTCCTCGTCGGCCGGGGTCAGCACTTCGCTCTCGTCAACGAAGTCCACTCCCATCTCCTGAAGGATCTGGGCCTCCACGAAGTGGCCAATGCGCACCTTGGCCATGACCGGGATGCTGACCGCCTCGATGATCTCCCGGATCTTCTCCGGGGAGGACATCCGGGCCACGCCGCCGTCCCTGCGGATATCGGCCGGGACCCGCTCGAGGGCCATGACGCTCACCGCGCCGGCGTCTTCTGCAATCCGTGCCTGATCGGCATCGGTGACATCCATGATCGCGCCGCCCTTGAGCATGTCGGCGAGACCTGTCTTCAGTCGGAATTCGGTACTCATTCCAATCTCCTGAACGGACCTGGCGTCCGTCGAAATGGTTGTCGGGTTCTCCTCGTCGGTGGCCGGTCAGGCCGTCACCCGATCCGGAACTCTACAGCCTGAGAAGGGGGTCACGTGAGCACCGAGAGCAGAGAGGCCAAGTCCTCCCGGCGGGAGTCCGGCCGACGCGGCGCGCCAGGGAGGAATACCCTGCATATTCCGGCCGAGGCGCAACGATGAGGGCCGCGCAGCGGCCCGGTTCAGCCGGGATGCATCGCTGTTCGCTTCCGGAGCGGGGCGTGAGCCCCGCGGAGACCCCGGAGCGCGAGGGATAGGGGACGGGTTCACCCGGCCTTTATCCCTCTTGGCTCGGGAATGCCGCGAGACCTCCTCGGCAGGCTGTTGCTCCCCCACGTCTTGTGAATGCGGACGAAAGCGATGCCTCCGATGATCAGGACCGCCCCGATGATCTTGGCGTTCTGCAGAGTCTCTCCGAGCCACAGCCACGAGATCAAAACGGAAGGGATGGGGAGAACGTTCGAATAGACGCCGGTGAGCGTCGGCCCCACCCGTCCGGTCGCGTATACCCACAGCATGTTGCCGACGGCGATGGCGGCGATGCCGGAAACGAGTGCGGCGTACCACCACTCCGCCGGCGCCCCCTGGAAGTCCGCCAGGGTCAGCAGGAAGGGGCTGGGAAGGAGCAGCAGAACCGAGGCGACCGCCGAACTCCAGGCGGTCACCCGCAGGGCGCCGTACTTGCGGACGAGCGCCGCTCCCCGAACGGTGTACACCGCCCAACCGATCATGGCGCCGAAGAGCAGGAGGTTGCCGAGGTGGGCGCTCAGGTTCGGCTCGGCCCCGGAAACGAAGGCGATCCCGGCCATGGTGAGAATGAGGCCCAGCGCGGTGTGTTGGCAGAACCGTTCGACCCGCGTCACCCACGCCAGGACGGCGATCACGACCGGGGTGAGGCCGAGGATGAGCGCCGAACTCGTGGCTGAGGAGGCGTCCGTTCCGTGAACGAACCCGACCTGGAAGACCACGTGACCGGCCACGCCCAACAAGAACACCGGCCCGGCGTCGCTCCACTCGAACTTCCTGACCGCCGGAGTCCTGCTGACCGCGAAGAGGAGGATGAGGGAGGCGGGGATCAGCCGCGCGAGGTTGAAGGCGTAGGGGTCCCCCAGCCCGACTCCGTACTTGACGATGCTGAGGCTGGCCGCCCAGGCGAGGACTACGACCGCAAGCGCCGCTTCGGCGCGCGGGAACGCCGACCCGCCGCCGCCACCGCTCCCCGGAGAGGAGCGAAACCAGCCGCCCCGGCCCGCGTCTTTCGACGTTCCGGACGCGGCGGCTGGCTTCAACTCGGCGCCCGGCGGGTCGGGATCACATCATCCGGCGGACGATGCGGTCGCGCTGTTCCTGGGTGATTGCCTCGGGAACGTGGGACACCGGGGGAGCCCCACCTTCGAGGATCGGCTCGAGCGCGTGCAGCGACGGGACGTTCTGATCCTGGTAGAAGAGCCCGGTGTAGATCCTTTCGTCCCACTCCATGGCCCGCTCGCAGGCGGACTTCCAGTCCGAGGGATCGTGCCCCTCATCCTCGAGCGGCGAGACCCGCTGGCGGAAGAAGTCGTAGGTGTTGTCGCGGTTGAAGGTGACGCACGGACTGAAGACATCGATCACCGCGAAACCAGGGTGCTCGATGGCGCCCTTGATCAGCCGGACCAGTTGCTTGATGTTGCCGGAGAATCCGCGCCCCACGTAGGTGGCGCCGTTCATGATGGCCGAGGTGATCGGGTTGATCGGCCGCTCGATGTTCCCGAACGGAGTGCTCTTGGTCTTCATGCCCACGCTGCTGCTCGGGGAGACCTGTCCGGTGGTGAGCCCGTAGATCTGGTTGTTCATCACCAGGTAGGTGAGGTCCACGTTGCGGCGGGCCGTATGGGTGAAGTGGTTGCCGCCGATCCCGTAACCGTCTCCGTCGCCACCCGTCGCCAGCACGGTGAGGGTCTGATTGGCCATCTTCACCCCGGTCGCTACGGCGAGCGCCCGCCCGTGCAGGGTGTGCATGCCGTAGGCGTTGAAGTATCCGGGGAAGTTCGAGGAACAACCGATGCCGCTCACGCACACGATCTGGTGCGGGAACAGGCCGAGTTCGGCCACCGACATCTGGGTGGCGCGCAGCAGGGCGAAGTCGCCGCAGCCGGGACACCAATCGGGATCAACCTTCCCCTTGAAGTCTTTTGCTTTCAGTGGGGCGGCCAGCGGCTGTTCCCTGAGCTCGATAGTCATGCGGTCTCCTGTGTGTGTCTCGCCGGACGGGCGGTTAGACGATGATTTCCTGGTCCGGTACGAACACCCCGCCGGGGACATCGCCCGCGAGGTGGGCCCGGACTCCGTCCGCGATGTGGTGCGGCATGAAGGGCTCGCCGTCGTACTTGCGGATGTGGCCGTCGGCGGTGATGCCCGTCTCACCCCGCAGGAATCGGTGGAACTGTCCCGAGTGGTTGTTCTCGATGATGAGGGTCTTTCGCGCCCCGGAAATCGCCTCGGCGACGGCTTCGCCGTGGAACGGCAGGATCCACTTCACGGCGACCCGGTTGACCTTCACGCCGTCCGCCTGGAGCTGCTCCATCGCTTCCTCGATAACGCCGGCCGTGGAGCCCCAACCCACCAGGGTGACCTCCGCGTCCTCGTCTCCTTCGATTTCCGGAGCGGGCACCCGCGAGAAGTAGTCGTCCAGCTTGCGGGCGCGCTTTTCGACCATCTGGCGGCGCTTGATGGGGTTGGTGAACTCGTCCGAGATCAGGATGCCTTCCTCGTCGTGCTCGTCGGTGGCGACCACGTGGACGTGGCCGGGAACCCCGGGAACGGCGCGCGGGGAGATGCCGTCCTCGGTGTCGAGGTAACGGTTGTAGGGGCCCGAGTCACCGTTCGCTTCGCGGATCAGCTTCCCGCGCTCGATGGGCGGGGACATGTCGATCTCCTTCGGCGGCACGCTGAAGGTGCCTTCGGAGATGAGGAGATCCGAGAGGACGATCGCCGGGCACTGGTAGCGATCGATCAGGTTGAACACCTCTCCGATGCAGTTGAAGGCGTCGTGGGCGTCCTTCGGGGCAACCACGATGCGTTCGAAATCGCCCTGACTGGCTCCGAGGGCCTGCCAGAGATCCCCCTGTTCGGTCTTGGTGGGCACTCCGGTCGAGGGGCCCGCGCGCATGACGTTGATGAAGCACACCGGGATCTCCATCATGGCCGCCGATCCGATGGCCTCGGTCATGAGGGCGAAACCGCCGCCGGAGGTTGCGCACATGGTGCGGGCGCCGGTATGGGCCGCCCCTACCGCCATGTTGGCCACTCCGATCTCGTCTTCGACCTGGCGCACCATGATGCCGAGTTCGCGCGCGTTCTTGGCCATCCAGTGCAGGACCCCCGTCGAGGGGCTCATGGGATAGGCGCAGTAGAACTTGACCCCGGCGGCCGCCCCTCCCATCGCGAGGGCATCGTTTCCGGTCCAGACCGCGAGCGGTTCCGGGTTCTCGGGGAGCGGGTCGGCGAGCGGAGTGAAGTTGGCGCTCGAGAATTCGTAGCCGGCGCGGGCCACCGCCACGTTCGAGGAGACCACCGCCTCGCCCTTGCGCTGGAACTGGAGCGTGAGCGCCGACTCGAGGACCTCGAAGTCCAGCCCCAGGACATGGGCGATGACGCCCAGCGCGGCGGTGTTCTGCGCCAGCTTGTTCTTGGCATCCCCGGTGAGTTCGCCCACCGGCATCCCACACAGGTGCACGCCGTCCTGATGCTCGCCGGGAGTGACGTTGTCGGCGTTGTAAACCGCGTACCCGCCGGCTCCGAGGTGACGCAGGTGCCGCGTCATGGTGTCCTGGTTCAGGCAGAGGAGCAGATCGATGCGATCTCCGTGGGATGGCGCTTCCCGATCCCGGACCCGCATGGTGAGGAAGATGTGTCCGCCCCGGATGATCGACTGATATGCGTTGTAGGCGTTGAGGTGAAGCCCACGGCGAACGAACATCCGGGCAAGGATGTTGCCGGGCGTGGCGATTCCCTGCCCGGCGGCGCCCCCGATGGCGATGGAGAAGTCGAAACCTTGTGACATGTGCGAGTGCGGGACCTTCTTTTGCTGATGCGCTCTGAAAGAGTTCCTTACCGGACGCCCCCGGCCATTGCGGTTTCCGGGCAGTGTCCGGTTTTCCCAAAAAGCGAGCGGGCGGCGCGAAGTAAGCCGAAAAATTGTATCACCCGGAAGGCGCCGCCCTCCAGACGAAGAACTGGAGACGCGGGTCGCCGGCTGGTCCGGCGGGCTCCGTTGACAACCGGTCGTGCGCGCGCCTAGTATGGGCGACTCCCCGCGTCACTACGGCAACCGCCGCCGGGCCCTGAGGGTTCATGGAGAGTGTCGGGCGGGGTAAGAGGGGTCTTCGGAGCTGGTGGTTTTCCCGTGCGCCCGAACGCCTCCGACCAACCAAGAGGTTTTTCTGCTTAATGAGAGAGGGTATGCCCGAAACGGATGAGGGAGCGGCCGCGGTGGCGGTCGCTGGTGAGGTAGCGGCGGAACCGGCTCCCGCCGCCATAGCCGGGGAAGCGACCGAGACCCCGGCCGAAGCGGCGGTCGCGGAGGCCGCCCCTGAAGAAGACGGGGCCACGGAGGTTCCGGAAGCTGCAGGCTCCGCAAGCAACGGAGCCGCGGCGTCCCACAACGGCGGAACGTCGGCGGTTTCGGCGGAGGAGGCAGCGGAATTCGAAGCCTTCCTCGACCAGTACGAGACTCATCTGGTGGAGGGGGACATCGTCACCGGGACCGTTCTCCATATGACGGATGCCGACGTCATCGTGGATGTCGGCTACAAGTCCGAGGGCATCATCCCGCTCGACGAATTCAAGGATGTCGACGGGGACGTCCGGGTGCGGGAAGGGGACGAGATCGACGTCCTCGTCCAGCGTGCCGACAACCGTCGCGGCCACCTCGTCCTCTCGCATCGCAAGGCCGAGAAGATGAAGGTCTGGAACCAGATCGAGGATGCGTTCGAGAAGCAGACGCCGGTTCGGGGCCGGGTCGTTGACCGGATCCGTGGCGGGCTCGAGGTGGACATCGGGGAAATCGGTGTACGCGGTTTCCTTCCCGGCTCGCAGGTGGATCTCCGCCCCGTGCGGAACCTGGGCAGTTACAAGGGCCGCGAACTCGAGTTGCGGGTCATCAAGCTGAACAAGCGCCGTGGCAACATCGTGCTCTCGCGCCGGGTGGTTCTCGAAGAAGAGAAGACGAAGACCCTTGCTGCACTCGAGGTCGGGCGCGTTTTCCGGGGCGAAGTCCGTGATCTGACCGAGTACGGCGCCTTCGTGGACATTGGCGGGATTTGTGGCCTGCTCCATATCCGGGAAATGTCCTTCCGCCGGCTGGAGCATCCCTCCGAGCTCATGAAGGTGGGCGACCAGATCGAGGTCGTCATCCTCCGCTTCGATGCCGAAGCGGAACGGGTCTCACTCGGCTACAAACAGCTCAACGTGGATCCCTGGACCACGGCTCACGAGCGCTACTCGGTGGGAACGCGGGTCCGCGGAAAAGTGGTCAGCATCACCGACTATGGCGCCTTCATCGAGATGGAACCCGGAATCGAGGGCCTGATCCACGTCAGCGAGATGAGCTGGAGCAGCCGCACCAAGCACCCCTCGAAGCTGCTCTCCAAGGGTGATTTCGTGGAAGCGATGGTGCTCCGGGTTGACTTCAAGGCCCGCCGGGTCAGCCTCGGCCTGAAGCAGGTGGAACCGAACCCGTGGCCACGGCTTGCCGAGCAGTACCCGATCGGTTCGAGGCTCACCGGCACCGTGCGGAAGTTCACCGATTTCGGGGCGTTCATCGAAGTGGACAACTCGATCGACGGGCTGATTCACATCTCCGACCTGAGCTGGAACAAGCGGATCAATCATCCTTCCGAAGTCCTGAAGGTCGGCGACTCGGTCGAGACCGTGGTGCTCAGCATCGACCCGGAGAACCGCCGCCTCTCGCTCGGACTCAAGCAGCTTTCCGATGACGCCTGGGAAGGCTTCTTCACCCGGCATCAGGAGGGCGATCTGGTGGATGGCACCGTGATCCGCTTCGCGGACTTCGGCGCGTTCGTGCAGATCGAGGAAGGGATCGAGGGCCTGTTGCGCCTGAACGATATTGACGAGCCACCGCCTTCCAAGGCGGAGGAACGGCTGCACTTGGGGCAGCCGCTCAAGTTGCGGATCGTCCGGCTCAGCCGCGATGATCGGAAAGTGGGACTCTCGCTCAAGGCTGCCGAGGAGGGCTATTCCCGACACGGCGAAACGGGTGAGGTGTCCGTCAAGATCGGAGACGTTTGGAAACGGTGAACGACACAGCGATTACCCGCGCACGCTTGGCCGCCGAGGTTTCGGAAGCCACCGGGATTACGCGCCGTGAAGCCGATCTCATCGTGGAGACGGTTTTCGACTCGATTGCCGGGGCTCTCCGTTCCGGAGACGAGGTGGAGATTCGCGGATTCGGCAGTTTCCGTTTGCGCAGCCGCAAGGCGCGCCTCACTCGCAATCCGCGAACCGGGGAGCAGATCATGGTGCCCCCCAAGCGGGTGCCCTTCTTCCGGGCGGGGAAGGCGCTGCGTGACCGTCTGAATCGGGAACCGAGCGAAGAACCGCTGGGGGCGTCCTAGGATCCGGCGCCGCAGAATGCGGCGCCGGATCCTCAGGAACGCCGGCTTCAGCCGGCACCCGCGGCCCGCGAGGGGCGCGGAATGTCCAACCCTACCCGCCCTCACGGCAGCAACGTCTCTGGGAACGCCGTCGCGCCACTCGATCGCACTGACGGGAAGCGGCTCGCGGTCCCTCGCGGCGCCTCCCGCGTTCGCTTGATGAGTGCTACGGTTTCCGAAGCGGCGTTGCCGAGCGCCATCGTCGCGTGGCGGCGTCGCGGACATCCAGGTTGAGCATGCGAGTCACTCTTTCCCCGACCGGGGCTGAGCCGTCACGGATTCCCTTTGATCCGCTGGCGCAGCTTCCGCTCCGCTTCGTTACCGGGACCGCGCTGTTCGATGGCCACGACGCTTCGATCCACGTCTTCCGCCGCCTCCTGCAGCGTGGGGGAGCCGAGGTCGTTCATCTGGGCCACAACCGCGGCGCCGGAGAGATTGCCGCCGCCGCCCTCGAGGAAGACGCGGACGCCATCGCGGTGTCCTCCTACCAAGGCGGACACAACGAGTTCTTCCGCTACCTGGTGGACCTGCTCCGGGAGGCGGGGCGAGGCGACGTCCGGGTATTCGGAGGCGGTGGCGGGGTAATCCGGCCTCACGAAGCCTCCGCCCTGGAAGAGTACGGAGTAGCGCGGATCTATTCCCCGGGGGACGATCGGGTAACCGGCATCGAAGGCGTGGTGGAGGACATGCTGCGGGACGCCGGTGAGGCGCGCGCCGCCCGCTCACAGACACCCTTCGACGAACTGATCGCGGATCTCGCCGGAGATGATCCGCTTCGCAAGAGCGGCGCGGCCGCCGGCTTGATCAGCTTTGCGGAAAACGAAGGGCTGGAGGCCGCTGACCGGGCGGCGCTCTCGGAACTCATCGGGTCGCCCGCACCGGTGCTGGGCATCACGGGTACGGGCGGCGCCGGCAAGAGTTCGGTCCTCGACGAGTTGCTGCTCCGGTTCCGGGCCGAGCGCCCGGATCTGGGTTCCGGACCGGTCAGCCGGATCGGCGTTCTCGCGGTGGATCCCTCGAAGCGGCGCACTGGCGGCGCGCTCCTGGGAGACCGCATCCGGCTGAACGCGATCGCCGGCACGGACATCTTCGTCCGCAGCGTGGCGACCCGCCGTTCGGGCACCGAACTCGCGACCGTCGTGGATGATGCGCTACTCATCCTGCGCGCCGCCGGCTGCGGCGTCCTCGTGGTGGAGACCGGCGGGATCGGACAGGGTGACTCCCGGATCGTGGACATCAGCGATTTCGCGCTCTACGTGATGACGTCCGACTACGGGGCCGAGAGCCAGCTCGAAAAGATCGACATGCTGGACCTGGCCGACGCCGTGGCCCTCAACAAGGCTGACCATCCGGGAGCCGAAGACGCGCTCTTCGCCGTGCGCCGCGCGTTCCAGCGGGCTCGTTCGCTGCCGCGCCACGCTCCGGCGCCGGTACTGCCGACGGTGGCGAGCCGGTTTGCGGACCCCGGGATCGACCGGCTCTACGCGGTCGTGCGCGACGGGCTGGCCGGAGCGGATGCGGCGCTTCCATCGCCGCGGAGCGAGCGTCCGGACGATCTGCTCGCCGGCGTGCGCCTCATTCCTCCGGCGCGGGCCGGCTATCTGGCCGAGATCGCCGACACGTTACGCGGCGAAAAGGACCGGACTGCCGCCGAGGCGCAGAGGGCCGGAAAGGTCGAGCACCTCGAAGCGGCAGCCGCCGACCTGCGGGCCGGAGGCGCGGCCGCGGCCGCCGAAGCGGTCGAAGCGCGCCTCGTCGAGGCTCGCGACGAACTCGATCCCGAGAGCCGCGAGTTGCTGGCCAACTGGCCCGATCTGGTGGCTCGCTATCGGGCGCCCCGGTACCAGGCTCAGGTCCGGAATCGGGTGCGCGAATACGGGACCCATCGGGAAACGTTGTCCGGTACCCGGCTGCCGCGGGTCGCCCTGCCGCACTTTGGCGGTCAGGGCGACACGCTGCGTTTTCTGCTCGACGAGAACCTGCCCGGCCACTATCCGTTTACCGCCGGCGTCTTCCCGTTCCGGCGGGAGGAAGAGAGCCCGCGGCGGCAATTCGCGGGAGAAGGCGGGCCCACCCGTACGAACCGCAGGTTCCACCTGCTCGCGGAATCCGAGGACGCCACGCGGCTCTCGGTGGCCTTCGACAGTGTGACTCTTTACGGGGACGACCCGGCCCGGCGGCCGGACATCTTCGGCAAGATTGGCGAGGGGGGTGTCTCCATCGCGACCCTCGACGACATGTGCGAGATGTTCCGGGGGTTCCGCCTCACCGATCCGGCGACCAGCGTCTCGATGACGATCAACGGCCCGGCGCCGGTGATTCTCGCGATGTTCCTGAATGCCGCGGTACTCCAGGAGGTGCGGCTGTTCGAGAACGAGCACGGGCGGGCACCCTCGTCCGACGAGTACGGAGCGTTGAAGGCCCGCACCCTCCAGGCGGTGCGCGGCACGGTGCAGGCCGACATCCTCAAGGAGGACCAGGCCCAGAACACCTGCATCTTTTCCACCGGCTTCGCGCTCAGGCTGATGGGGGACGTTCAGGAGTGCTTCATCGAGTGCGGGGTCCGGAATTTCTATTCGGTCTCCATCTCGGGCTACCACATTGCCGAAGCCGGAGCGAACCCCATCACCCAGCTCGCCTTCACCCTGGCCAACGGCTTCACCTACGTGGAGTACTACCTGGCCCGGGGGCTCCCGGTGGACGCCTTCGCTCCGAACCTCTCCTTCTTCTTCAGCAACGGCCTCGACCCCGAGTACGCGGTGATGGCCCGCGTCGCCCGGCGAATCTGGGCGCGGGCCATGAAGCTCCGCTACGGCGCCGGGGAGCGGAGCCAGAAGTTCAAGGTCCACATCCAGACCTCGGGCCGTTCCCTGCACGCCCAGGAGGTCCAGTTCAACGACATCCGGACCACGCTTCAGGCGCTTGTCGCCACGAACGACAACTGCAACTCGCTCCACACCAACGCCTACGACGAGGCCATCACGACGCCCACTCCGGAGTCGGTGCGGCGCGCGGTCGCCATCCAGAAGATCATCCGCGCCGAGTTCGGCATGGCCTGGAACGAGAACCCGCTCTCGGGTTCCTTCATCGTCTCCCAGCTCACCGACCTGGTCGAAGAAGCAGTGCTCACCGAGTTCGATCGCCTCAACGCCCGCGGCGGCGTGCTGGCGGCAATGGAGCGCCAGTACCAGCGAAACCGGATTCAGGAGGAGTCGCTGCTCTACGAAACACGGAAGGACTCCGGCGACATCCCCATCATCGGGGTAAACACCTTCCTGGTGGAGCCGGAGGACGACTCGCCGGAGAAGGTCCCTCTCGCGCGCGCCACGAACGAGGAAAAAGAAGCTCAGGTGTTGCGGGTGGAGGCTTTCCGGCGGCGTCACGCGAAGGAGGCTCCGGAGGCGCTCCGGCGGCTCCAGGACGTGGCGCGTACGGGCGGCAACGTGTTTTCCGAGTTGATGGAGACCGTGAAGGTGGCGAGCCTCGGTCAGATCACCGGGGCGCTCTACGAGGTCGGCGGCCGCTACCGCCGGGCGATGTGAGCGGCGCCGCCAGCGGCTCCGCGAGCGCGACCGCGGCAAGTCCGCCCTACCGCATCCTGGTCGCGAAGCCGGGACTCGACGGACATGACCGGGGCGCGCTGGTGGTGGCGAGGGCGTTGCGCGACGCCGGCTTCGAGGTCATCTACACGGGGCTCAGGAGAACTCCGGAAGAAATTGTCGAGGCGGCGCTTCAGGAAGACGTCGAGGCGGTTGGCGTCTCCATTCTCTCGGGGGCCCATCGCCCGCTGGTCCGCCGGATCCTGGAAGGGCTGTCGGAGCGCGGCCTCGGGGACGTTCCGGTCTTTGTCGGCGGGCTGATCCCCGACCGGGATATCGGACATCTTCGCGAGATGGGAGTTGCCCAGGTATTCGGACCCGATACCCCGACCTCCGAGGCCGCCCGGACGCTCGGGTCGCGGCTCGCCGAGCTCCGCCGCCGGCGCTCCGCCCCGTAGCTGACGCCTTGCCCAGCGGAGGCATCAAACCCGGCGCAGCCGTTCCGGAACCGGCTGTCACTGCGCCCTCCCGTTCCAGAGGGACACCCGGGTCGTTGCTGGCTGCCACCCTCGGCGCCAGCCGCACGCGGCCGGCGCCCTTTGTCGGTGCCTGGGGGCGGGTCCCGTCCACGAACGAAATCGCGAAGGCGGTGGCGCTCGATGCGGGGACGGCCCACTGCGCCGGAAGCGTCTTCATCGCCGAATCGCAGACTCACGGCAAGGGCCGCTTCGGGCGAACCTGGGTCTCGCCGCCCGGCGGGCTCTACCTGAGCGTCCTCGTCGAGCCTCCCGCGGCGTCCGGTGAGCCGCCGGCGGATCCGCTGACCTTGTTGCCGCTCGCGGCCGGAGTCGCCGTAGCGCGGGCGGTGCGGCGGGTCGCGGGGGTTCCCGCGCAACTGCGGTGGCCGAACGACCTGGATTGGGAAGGCCGGAAAGTAGCCGGCGTACTGGCCGAGGTCGGATTCCGGCGTGACTGTCCCCGGTTGGCGGTCGTGGGGTTCGGGGTCAATCTGACGCCGGTTTCGCTTCCCGAGACCCCGAACCCCGGCGCCGAGGGGTCCCGGCGCCCGTCCGGCGCCAGGCCGCCGGGGTGGCTTCCGCACGGTGTGGACCGGACGGAACTTGTCCGGGCTCTCGTGACGTCCCTGAACGGATCCCTCGATTTGCTCCGGCAGGATTCGGCGTCGCTTCGGACTGGCTGGGAATCGCTCAGTCCCACCGCGCGCGACCGCCGCTGCGAGGTACGGATGCGCGGCGGCGCGCCGGTGCTCGGGAGGACCGACGGACTCGATACCGGAGGAGGCCTCCGGGTTCGGGTCGATGGCGGCGGGATTCGGGTCGTGACGGAGAGCGAGGCCGTCCGGGTCCTTCATTCGCGAGAGCGTTCGCGGCGAACGCGCGGGACTGGTTCCGAATGAATGCGCCGGCCGTTCCCGACGACTACGTTCGGGCCGTGGAACGCACCTTCCTGGGTCTCCGCGGGGGCGGCCTGGTCCTGAGCCCCGCCGACTGGGATCTGGTTTGCCGCTGGCAGGAACGGGAGATTCCCCTGAAGGTGGTGCTTTCGGGGATCCGCGCCACGTTCTCGGCAAAGGTCCGCGTCTCTTCCCGAATGCCCCTCGGCGAGTGCGCCCGGGCAGTCGAGACCGCGTTCGAGGCGGAACGGGCCCAGCGGGCGGGCGCCGCCGTTTCTCCCGACGACGGGGAAAGGGCCGAATCCGGCCGGGAGCGCCTCGTGGATCGCCTCCGGATGTGGTCACCGGCCCGGGAAACGCTTGCGAATCCCGAAACGGCCCGCGACCTGGTTGCCGCGGCCCGGGAAGCGGCCGCGCGGATCGAGCGGCTCGACAGGACCGCGAATGCCTCGGCGGGCGCCGGGGAATCGGTTCAGGAGATCGAAAACGACCTTGTGATTAGGCTTCAGGCGGCCCTTCCCGACGCCGCCCGTGAGGAGATCGAGACCGAGGTGCGCAAGAAACTCGCACCGTATCGGACGCGCATGCCGGAATCCGGCTGGCGAAAGACGTTCGATCAGGCGGTCCGGCGCCGAGTGGGCGAGTTCTTCGGGCTGGGGCCACTCACGGGTTAGCTGTTAAGGGCCGCCGGTGGTGATCACCGATCCCCACCTTCCCGGCACCGGGAGCGAGCCGCGGGCGGGCCTTCTTGCGGAGACGCCGTCCGCCGGAGTCGCGTCCGCCCCGCTCCTCCTGCTGGCTACGGCCTTTTGGGGCGGCGTCGCGGCGTCCGGATCGATATCCGGTCCGATCCCGGAGGCCGGGATCCTGCCTGCCGTGCTCCTGGTGCTCGGGGCCGGCGTCCTCGTCCCGGTTCTCCTCGGAGAGCACCGGCGGCGGGCTCGGTGGCTGCCCCGCCTCGGTCCCGGGGCCAGGACGGTTCTGTTGCTGATCGTGGCCTTCGTCGCGGGTGTCCTCAGCCGTCCCGTCCCGGGTTCGGAATCCTCGCTGGCGGTGGCTGTCCGCGGGCTGGAGCCCGAGCGCCTGACCCGTCCCGTGCGACTCGAGGGAGTTCTCCTGGCGGAGCCGCAGGATTCCGGCCGGAGGACCTCCCTCGTGCTCCAGGCGGAGCGGCTGGCCGCGAATCGCGAGGAGTGGGAGGTGTGGGGCGAGGCCTCGATCGGCGTGGACGGCGATTCCCGGGATCACCTCCGAAGCCTGTCCCGAGGTGCGCGGATCACCGTGTGGTCCCGAGTCTCCGAACCGCGCCCTCCGGGAAATCCGGGCGGCCGGGAAAATCGAGGACCGGTGGCGCTCTTCGGTTCCGCCAAGAGTGGCCTGCTGGTCCGGGAGATCGCCTCCGGTCCGGCCCCCTGGCGAGCCCTGCAGCGCGTCAGATCCTGGATTCGGGAGCGCCTCCGCGGCGGTGGTTTCCCGGACGACGTGCTCGCGGTCGTTACCGCGATGCTCATCGGGGACCGGACGCAGGCGCCACTGGAGACGGAACGGGCCTTCCGCGACGCGGGCACGCTGCACCTGATGGCGGTGAGCGGGCTCCATGTGGGGTTGTTGAGCCTGCTGGTCTACGGGGTTCTCATTCTGGCTGGTGTACCGCGCCGGGGAGCGCTCACCGTCCTGCTGTTCCTGCTGCCGCTCTACGCGGCCCTCTGCGGGGGGCGTCCGTCCGTGGTCCGGGCCGTCCTGATGGCGGCCGTTGTGATTCTGGGCTTGCGCCGTGGACTGGCCGGGCAGGCCTTGAACGGGCTGGGAATGGCGGCGCTGGCGCTACTCGCGTATTCGCCGGCGAACGCCCTCGACGTCGGGTTCCAACTCAGCTTCGCCGCCACCTTGACGATCATTGCCGCCTTCCGCCCGGAGGATCCGGCCGACGTTCCCTGGGACCCCGCGCCCCGTTGGCGAACCTGGATCCTGGCCCCGCTGGGGGTCACGCTGGCGGCACAGCTCGCCACTTTCCCCATCATCGCCTGGCACTTCGGCCGGGTCGTGTTCGGCGGACTGCTGGTGGCCGTTCCGGCCGGTCTCCTGGCGGGGCCCGTTCTCGCCCTCGGGTTCGGCTGGCTGGCCCTTGCCGGGACCGGTCTGCCGGCAGACGTCGTGGGCGGTTTGTTGCAGTTCGCCACCGAGACCCTGATCGGGCTCAGCGAATGGGGAGCCGGACTTTCGTTCGGCGCCTTCCCGGTTGCCCGGCCCGGGGTCTGGTGGTTCGTGGCGTGGATGATTCTCGCAGTCATCCTCCTGAAGCTCCGCGGCAACCGGCGAGTCCTGCCGGCCGTTCCCCTGGTACTGCTGGCTCTGCTCACGCTGCCCCGCCCGGGGCCGGCGGACGGGACTCTGCGCCTGATCGCACTTGACGTGGGAATGGGCGACGCCATCGTCCTCACCCTCCCCGGGGGCGGGGCCGTGCTCTTCGATGCGGGCACCGCTTTCGGTGGCTGGAGCGCCGGGGAGGCGGTCGTCGTTCCGTTCCTCGCGGAGGCGGGCTACCGGCGGCTTCGCGCGGCCGTACCCACGCACGGCGATCTGGATCACGTTGGGGGATTCCCGGCCGTCTTCCGTGACCTCGCGGTGGACGAAGTGTGGGAAGGCGGCGGGACCGCGGCCGACGGCCGCCGTGCGGCCCGAGAGCTGCACCGTGTACGGGCCCGGCGGGGAATACCGCTGCGCCGTCTCCACGCCGGGGAGCGTTTCGAGTTGGGCGGCGCTCGCTTTGCGGTACTGCTTGCCGGTGACCATGGCGCCGGGCGGGAAGTGCGCTCCAACGAGCGTTCTCTCGTGCTGGCCGTGGACTACGCCGGGAGACGGCTCCTGTTCACGGGGGACGCGGGAGAGGAGACGGAGCGGGTTCTGGTGAGCCGGTACGGAGCCGCCCTCGGGTCCGATGTGCTCAAGGTGGGCCACCACGGCAGCCGGTTCTCCACTTCTCCCGAGTTCCTGAATGTGGTCGCGCCTGAAGTGGCGGTGGTCTCCGTCCGTGCCGATCCGCGGCGGCGGCTTCCCGACGCAGGGGTTCTGGAGCGGCTGCTACGGAGCGGCGCCGAGGTCTACCGAACGGATGTAGCGGGTGCGGTTTCGGTATCCATCAGTCCGGACGGCCGCGTTTCCGTCAGCACCTTCCGGAATGCGATGCCCTGAGTGGCGGTTCAGCGGGGCAGCCGCCGGACCGCGTTCCGGAGCGCCGACTCGGGATCCAACCCGTCGCGCTGCGCCCCCCGCGCGACCGCGAGCAGCAGGTCCCCGAGTGCGGTCTCGAGTTCGCCCGGATCTCCTCCCCGCCGTGCCGTCCGCATCCGCTCGAAGGCGGGGAGGACGCCGTGCCCGTCCGCTTCATCCTCCCCCGCAACGGCGCTTGCCCGCTCGACGGCCTTCATCGCGAGGAGCAGCGCCGGAAGTCCCCGCGGCAGGCCGTCGCCGGCTGTCTTGCGTCCCGACTTTTCCCGGGCCTTGATCGCTTCCCAACTGGCGAACGCCTCGTCCGCGTCCGTAGCGCGTTCCTGGTCCCCGAAGACGTGGGGATGCCGGCGGATCAGTTTGCGAGTAATGCCGCGGGCGACTTCCGCCATCCCGAAATGACCTTCCTCGCGGGCGATCTGGGCCATGAAGACCACTTCCAGCAGGAGATCGCCGCATTCTTCGAGAACCGCCGACGGGTCCTTCCGGTCTACGGCTTCCACCAGTTCGTACGCCTCTTCGAGCACGTAGCGGCGGAGCGAATTCCAGGTCTGCTCCCGGTCCCAGGGACATCCCTCTTCCGATCGCAGCTTCGCCATGACCTCCACCAGGTCGGCGACTTCGGCGGCGCCGGCGGTGGCCGGCTCCGGGGGGGCGGAGGATTCTTCGGGATTCTTCATGAGCTGTCCGAAACGGTACGCGCCGGCATTGTCCCCGCCGCCGGGCGCGGTTTCAAGACGGCGCCCCGCTCGCGGAGCGCGTGGCGGGACAATAGGATTCCGGAAGTCGAGCCGCGCCCCGGTGCGGTCCGCACACCGGATGAGTCAAGAGGAGAGACCCCCACGCATCGTCGTCAGGGACCGGCGCGCCTTCGCGCCCGACGGTTCCCGGCGTCCCGATGCCGAACCCCGGAGCGAGACGCCCGCCGCCGCCCCCTCGGCCGGTACGGATCCGAAGGCCGCCGCCGAAGCCCCGCGGGCGTCCGTTCCCGAGCCGGAATCCACGCCCGGCGACGACGTTCGGATCAAGCAACTCGTCTCCCTGCTCTTCTCGCAGGCGGCGATCCTGGTAGAGCAGATGGACGCGGCTGAACAGGAGTCCGGATCCACCAACGGCCGGAAGCGCGCCGAAGCGCTTGAGGGAATTCAGACGACGATCGGTGTGCTGGAGGTCCTCGAAGAAAAAACCCGGGGCCGCCTCGGACCCGGTGACGCCCAACTGGTTTCCAAAGCGCTCTATCACCTCCGAATCGCGTACATGGAGCGCGCGAAAGCGCCCTAGGACCCGGTCCCGGTAATCTCATGGCATTCGGCAGGCGATGCATCCCGGCTGAACCGCTCCGCTCTACGTTGCGCTTCAGTCGAAAGAGCGCTGCTATTCCTCCCTCGCGCGCCTTGTCAGCCGGGCGCCTCGCCCGCCTCGGTGCTCACGACATCACCGGGACCGGATCCTGAAATGAAGATCGAGCGGCTCCGCGAGCTGCCGCCCGCGCCGGGCGGGTCCGGTCCGGGCGCATCGACGGGGCGGGCGGTCGTCGCGGTCGGCAACTTTGACGGAGTCCACCGGGGTCACCGGACGGGACTGCGGCTTGCCAGAGAGGAGGCGCAAAGACGCGGCGCCGAGTGCGTCGCGGTGACCTTCGATCCCCATCCAGCCCGTCTGCTTCGCCCCGGCCGCGCTCCGAAGAACATCACGAGCTTCGCGCTGAAGGCGGAGCGGCTCGCAGCCGCCGGCGTGGAGCGCCTCGTCGTGCTCGAGTTCGGCGAAGCGATGGCCCGAACCGCTCCCGCGGATTTCGTGTGCCGGCTGCTCGTGGATCGACTCGGCGCCGTCACCGTGGTGCAGGGCGCGAATTTCCGGTTCGGGCGCGGGCGCACCGGCGATATCGAGACGCTTCGCGCCCTCGGCGCCCGCCACCGCTTTGAAGTGATTCAGGCGCCGTCCGTTTCCTGGGAGGGAGCCATCGTTTCCTCCACCAGGATTCGCCGGACGCTGGAGGAGGGAAGAATCGAACGGGCCGCCGCCCTGCTCGGAGGGCCTTACGAGATCGAAGGCGTCGTGGTGTCCGGCAGCGGCCGGGGTCATGGCCTGGGATTCCCCACGGCGAACCTGGCCCCCGAAGGTGACGTTCTGGCGCCCCCCGGGGTCTATGCGGCGGATGCTGTCTTGACGAGTCCGGACGCGGGCCGCTTCCGGGCGGTGGTTCACTACGGACCGCGGCCCACCTTCGACGATTCGTTCTCGCTTGAGGTGCACGTACTGGGGTTTTCCGGCGAAGTGTCGAGCCTCCGCGTTCGTTTTCTTTCCCACCTGCGGGAGGTCCGGGCCTTTGCCGGCCCGGAATCCCTCAAGATGCAGCTCGAACGCGATGTGGCGCGAGCCCGCGAATTCGTCGTTTCACCCGCCCCCGAGGCGCCTTTCCGAGCTGCCGAGGCGGTGCTCGCCGGGTAACAGCCTGTGGCAAAACCCCCGCGGCGTTCGACGTGCGATCCATCCCGGCTGAACCGCCCCCCCACCGGGAGAACTGGCGCGATGCGGCGCTCGTCGTTGCGTTTCGGCCGAAATACACTCGGTATTCCGGCCTCACGCGCCTTGTCGGCCGGGCGCCTCGCCCGTCTCGGCGCTCACGCGGGTTTCACCACAGGCTGTTAAGACCGGAGGTGCTCCCCCATGCCTGATCTGGAAGTCGCCACGCGCCGCGCCGCCGAAGTGGTTGTGGTGGAACCGAAGGGATTCATCAACGCGCACACCGTGGCCGAGTTCGAGCGAGTGTTGAACGCGCTGGTGGAGGCCGGCGATGTGCGGATCGTGATCAGCGGCGCCCATCTCTCGTACGTGGCCAGCGCGGGCTTCGGCGCGATCATGGGACTCATCGAGGAGGCCCGCGCTGGCGGCGGCGATATCCGGGTGGCGGCGCTTACCGGGACAGTCGCCCATATTTTCCGCGTGCTGGGTTTCGACCGGCTGTGCCGGACCTTCGAAACCGAGGAGGAAGCGGTCCTCAGCTTTGGAGGGAATTGAGCCATTGGGGAGGGATAGGGCGCCGCTCGAGATCGACGTACCGGCGACCTGCGAGTGCCTGAGCCTGGTGCACGAGGCGACGCGGAGGACGGCGATCGCCGAAGGCTTCGACCCGTCAGCCGCCGAAGAGATTGCCGTCGCGGTGGGAGAAGCGATGACGAACGTTATCGAGCACGCCTACCAGGGCAAGCCGGGCCACGCCGTTCGACTGCGTTTCCTTCCCGGGCGCGACACGCTGCGGATCGAATTGGAGCACTGTGGCGCCGCGCCGACGAACCTGCCCGCCGGCGTGGACCTCGGGCGATTGGCGCGCGAGCGGCGACGGGGTGGCCTGGGGGTGCATCTCATGCGCCGGCTCATGGACCATGTCGTTCATGAGGAACTCGCGGCGGGCGTCTGCTGCTGGGTGCTCGAGCGCAACCGCCCGGGTCCCCGCTCCCCGGAGTCCTGATCCAGTGCACGACGGATCGCGGCGCCAACGGGTCGGATCGTGACCCCGAACCCGGTCAAGGCGAACGCGCCGGCCTCCCCGGGCACGCGCTACCAGCAGCTGCTCGCCGAGCACATCGGAGACATGAACCCCGCTCTGGAACGGCGGGTTTCCGAACTGCTCGCGCTGACGGATTTCAGCGCGGAAGCCTTCGCGCGGCTTAGTGCGGCGGAGGTCGGCTCCCTGATCGTGCTGGTGGCGCTCGGCGAGTCCGGCGCCCGCTGGGCGGGGTTGTTGTTGCCCGACGAGGAAGAAGTCCTGCGGCCGCTCAGCCGGAGGGGGGGCGGCAATCCCGGCTGGGAAGAGCTTCAACTGGAGATGCCGGAACTCTTGCCGGATGTGCTGGTTCTGCGCTCCAGCGACGAGCAGCCGGAACAGGATTCCGTAGCGGAACCCTTTCGCCAGCTCATGCTCGATTCCGGAGCGTCCTCGGCAGCGCTTCTTCGTACCCGCGAGGGACTTCGAGGTTTGCTCCTCCTTGGCGAGCCCCACCCCGATCTGGCTGGATCGCGCACCGACTTTCTGGAGGCGCTTGCGGTATCCGCGGCAGCCGCTCTCGAAAAGTGCCGGCGCGATGAGGAGTTGCGGGTCGCGAACCGGCGGCTGTCGCTCCACGTCTATCAACTCCGTTCGCTCATGGACCTGACGGCGGGTCTGCATCGGGCTCGTGACGAGACCGCCGTTTGGGACCTGCTGCTCCATGGCGCCATGGGGCACGTCCTGGCGAGCCGCGCCACGGTGGTGGCTGGGGGAAGGGTGGTGGCCGCCAAGGGGCCGAAGCGGCCTGACGAGGACGCGGGCGTCTTTGTGCGCGCTGCCGAGATCCTGGGGGGTGCACACGACATTCGCCCGGCAAACGATCTCTCGCACTGGGCCACGTCCTGCGACCTCGCGAGGATGGAAATCGGCTGGGTCGTTCCCTTTGCCTCCGGGGCGGTTCGCGGGACGCTCTTCCTGGGCACTGCCGGATTCGGCCGGGAGCTGTCGCCGGCGGACCGGGCCTTCCTGACGTCACTCACCGGACAGGCTTCGGCCGCCGTCGAGAGCCTGCGCCTCACGCGCGCCTCCATCCAGAAGGAGAAGGAACTCGAGGTGGCGCGCCGGATTCAGGCTCGTTTCCTGCCGGCGGAGGCTCCGGAGCATCCCGGGTGGGACCTCTGGGGTATCAATATTCCGTGTCTCTCCGTCGGAGGCGACTACTACGATTACCTCACCCGGGACGAGGCGATTTTCGTGACGATCGCCGACGTATCCGGCAAGGGCGCCGGGCCGGCCCTCATCATGGCTTCGGTCCAGGCGTCGCTGCGCACGTTCTTCCGGCACGGCCAGCCCGGTATCGCGAGCGCGGCGCAGGACCTGAATCACCACCTCCACGAGAACACCGAAGACAGTCGCTACATGACCGCCATCCTGACCCGCCTCGAACCCTCGACGGGCCGGCTCGACTACCTGAACGCGGGGCATGTGTATCCGGTGGTGGTCCGGAGCGACGGCTCGGTCGAGCGGCTGGACCGGGGTTCCACGGTGCTCGGCCTCTTTCCGGAGATCGATACCGAGGTGGGCGCCTGCGATCTCGGCCCCGGCGATCTGGTCGCGCTCTTCACCGACGGACTGAGCGAGGCGGAGGACCCGGCGGGCAGCCTTTTCGACGACGCCCGCATCGTGGATGCGCTGATCGCCTCCCGTTCCCTGAGCGCCCGCGAGATCTGTGGAGACCTGCTTTCGCGAGCCCGGGCCTTTTCCGGGCCAAGTCCGCTTCGTGACGACCTCACCGTCGTCGTCCTGAAACGGCGCGGCCGCCAAATCGTCGTTTAGGAATTCCGTATGCCCGACAAGAGCACTCTCCGGCTCCGGAACACGCTTGGGGGCCGGGTAGAGCCCTTCCAGCCAGGGAGCGCCGATGAAGTGCGGATGTACACCTGTGGACTCACGGTGTACGCCCGGGGGCACATCGGGAACTTCCGGACGTTCGTAGCCCAGGACATCCTGCGCCGCTACCTCCGGTTCAAGGGCTACCGGGTGCTGCAGGCGATGAACTTCACGGATGTGGATGACAAGACCATCCGGGGAGCTGCGGAAGCGGGGGAGCCGCTCCGCGACTACACGACCCGCTACATCGAGGAGTTCTTCGACGATGCCGATGCCCTGGGGATCGAGCGCGCCGAGCACTATCCGAGAGCCACCGACCAGGAGTATGTCGAGGCCATGATCCGTCTCGTCGAGCGGCTGCTCGAAAACGGGATCGCCTACGAAGCCGGAGGTTCGATCTACTTCCGGGTCACCGGCTTCCCGCGCTACGGACAGCTCTCGGGGGCGGCGGCCTCCGATCGTCTCGCCGGGGCCAGGGTGGACTCGGACGAATACGACAAGGAGGACGCTCAGGATTTCGTTCTGTGGAAGGCCGCCAAGGACGGGGAGCCGGTCTGGGAAGCGCCGTTCGGCCCGGGCCGCCCCGGTTGGCACCTCGAATGCTCGGCGATGGGACTGGAACTGCTGGGCTCCGGTTTCGATCTTCATTGCGGCGGCGTGGATCTCGTGTTTCCGCACCACGAGAACGAGATCGCCCAGAGCGAGGCCGCGACCGGCGAACCCTTCGTTCGGCATTGGTTCCACTGCGAGCACCTGCTGGTGGACGGCCGGAAGATGTCGAAATCGCTCGGAAACCAGTTCACGGTTCGGGAACTGCTTGAAGAAGGATTCGCTCCCGCGGCCATCCGTCACCTGCTGGCCAGCGTGCACTACCGCCAGCAGCTCAATTTCACCAAGGCCGGCCTCCGGCAGGCCGAGGTGGCGATCAGCCGGGTCGATGAGTTCCTGAGGCGCTCGGACGAGGCTGCCGCCCGCTCGGGCGCGTCCTCGGACGACGCGGAGCTACCGGCTGAGGCCGTCGCGGCGCTGGTCCGTTTCGAGGAAGCGCTGGACGACGACTTGAACACCTCGAAGGCGCTCGCCGAAGTCTTCATTGCCCTCAAGGAAGGCAATCGGGCGCTCCATTCGCCTGAAGGAGCCGTCGAGGCGGCGGGCTGGGCGGCCGCGATCCGCAGGATGAACTCGGTCTTTGGCAGTTTCGAGATGAGTCCCGGGCAGGAGTCTGCCGGGGACATGGAAGGGCCGCCCGATCTGGAAGCCCTGATCCGGGAGCGTCAGGAAGCGCGCGAGCGCCGGGATTTCGCTCGCGCCGATGAAATCCGCGACGGGTTGGCCGCCCGCGGGATCCTCCTTGAGGATTCCTCCTCCGGCACCATCTGGCGGCGGCGCGAGGATTAGCATCCTCCTGCCATGGTCCGGCGGCGCGCCATCCGCTGGCCCTTCCGGAGACGCGCTGCCCACCTGAGACTCGGCGTCCGCGGTGAACGGATCGCGGCCCGGGCGCTCCGCCGCTCGGGCTACCGGGTGGTGTCGAGAAACTACCGGCCCGGCCGGCGCCGGAGCGATGCGGAACTCGACATCGTGGCGTGGGAAGGCCGCACGCTTGCCGTCGTTGAGGTCAAGACCCGCCGCGGCGGTTTTGGAGATCCGGCGGAACGGGTAGACCGCGAGAAGCGCCGCCGGATCCGGCGTTCCGCCGCCCGGATGTGGCGGCGCGAGTCCTCCCGGAAGAGGATCCCGCCCGGATCCCGGCTCCGCCTGGACGTCGTGGAGGTCTGGTTCCCGGCGACCCGTTCCCGGCGTTTCCTGGCCCGCCTCCGAGGGGCTCTCCGCCGGCCGACCGTACGGATTCACCGGGGGGCATTCTGAGCACGAAGCGCCGATCTTCGGACCGGCGTCGCCGGCCGGAGGCGCGCGAAATCCGCCTCGAAATCCGCCTGTTCGACCGGTTCTGATCCGGGACGAGACGGCTATACTCGCCGCCCGGCTCCCGAGTGAGCGGGACTAACTCAGTGGTAGAGTGCAACCTTGCCAAGGTTGAAGTCGCGGGTTCGAATCCCGTGTCCCGCTCCAGCCGTACGTGGGTCAAGGCGGCGTAGCCAAGTGGCCAAGGCGGAGGTCTGCAAAACCTCTATTCGGCGGTTCGAATCCGCCCGCCGCCTCCGCCACTCAACAGCCTGTGGCAAAACTCACGCGGCGTTCGAGCGGCGATGCATCCCGCCTGAACCGCGCCTCTTTGAGGCGCTCTGCGTTGCGTTTCGGTCGAAATACACTCGGTATTCCTCCCTTACGCGCCTTGTCAGCCGGGCGCCTCACCGCTCTCGGCTCTCACGCGAGTTTCACCATAGGCTGTTAGCCTGACCGGATGCGTCGCGGGCGGCGCGTTCGGTATGTGTTTTTCGGGGCGTGCCGCGACAGGAATCGGCTGCCCCACAGGCTTGCCGGGATGGCGAAATCGGTAGACGCGGGAGACTTAAAATCTTCTGTCCCTTGCGGGACGTGCGGGTTCGAGCCCCGCTCCCGGCACGGCTAGCCCGGACTTCTCATACTCCGCGTCACGCTGGCGTTCGCAACGTGGACGCTCTTGAACATGATTGGCGTGATCCGTTCCACGGCCCTCTCGGGCCGCGGGTGCCGACTGAAGTCGGCGTTCCAAGCCGTTTTGGCGGTGAAGGCG
>MPMW01000025.1 GCA_002238705.1 Acidobacteria bacterium bin61
GTACGAATGTGGCCCCGAGGGTGACCCCGGTGAGGGCAAATAACTCCCCAGCGTCGGGCCGGTGTCGCGCCTGGCCCAGGACTCGCTGCCGCCCCTCGATGCTTGTCGGCGGCGGTCCGCTTCCCCAGCGCGGCGGTAGTCGTGCCGATGGCGGAGCGCCCGGGAGCCGTTCCAAGGTGCGGTCGTTCCTGCCGGTGCTTCTCCCGGTGGGACTCGTGGTCCCGAACCCCGCTCGTCCTTCATCTCCCCGATGGCCGCGGGCGGTTCGACTCCAGTCTCGCGGATGGACCGTGGCCGCAACCAGAGCCAGTGTCGAAGCCCGGTACCAGTCCCGTATACCGGCAGGACCGAACGGTTACCCCGCTGCCGCCTTCGACTCGGGGCTACCGGCCCATTACCGATGTGTCGCCGGAAGTGATGCCCACTTTTGGGGATCGCGCATAACAGACAGATAAATCAACGACGTATGAGGAGGCCACCGCTCTGCTTCGCTCCGCGATGCCGGCTGGAAGCCGGCGCTCCGAGGGCCCGACGGAGACAGCCCTGACGGCTCAGACACCGGTTCAACGGGGGCTTCAGGTATGAGACCCGCCAGTTGATCGGCGAGACCCGCAGACCGATTCCAGCGGCGCCGGGGCGGCCAACGCGCCAGGACTACGAGTATCGGCGCTTGGGAACCTGCAACGTGTTCACGGCGACCGAGCCGTTGGCCGGGTGGCGCATGACCAGGGTCACGGCCCGGCGAACCAAGACCGGCCGGGCGCTCTTCCTCCGCGACATCGCCGAGCGATACGCCGATGCCGAGCGCGTCACCCCGGTGATGGACAACCTCAACACCCACCGCCCCGGCGCCGTCCACGAGACCTTCGCCCCGGCCGAGGCCAAGGCTCTGCGGGACCGCTTCGAGTTCGTTTACACCCCCAGGCACGGCAGTTGGCTCAACATCGCCGAGGTCGAGCTCAACGTCATGATCCGACAGTGCCTCAACCGCCGCCTCGACTCGATCGACGTCCTGCGCGACGAAGTCGCGGCCTGGCAGGCTTCACGGGACCGCACCCGGGCCAAGGTCAACTGGCGGTTCAACACTCCCGACGCCCGTATCAAACTGAAACGCCTTTATCCGACATTGGATGAGTGACGTGACACTAGTCAGCCGGGCGCCTCGCCGGTCTCGGTGACTCGCACGAATTCCGGGACACCACACCGGGGCGCCCGCTACAATCCGAAATATCGGGTGAGGCGGGGCGCTCCCGCTCTGGCGCCGGCCCGATGTCCGGAATGATTCAGCGGTTCAGCTTTCTCGGCTCCCTCGCGTCCTGGGCGATGCTCCAGCAGCGGCAGGTCGTCGAGTACGTCACGCTGCCGAATCCGGAACCGGAACGCGGGATCCTGGCGCTCATTCTCGACTCCTTCGCGCTGGCCGGCACGCTGCTCCTCGGGACGGTGCTGGTCGGGCTCGGGGTGGGGTTCTTCCGCGTGTGGTTGCTGCGCCGGTATCCGGAGAACAGCTTCAACGGAAGCGGGCGGGACACCCCCCGGCTCGATCTCAGTTGAATCCGGGCCGGTCCGCTTCCCGGGCGGACTCCCGATTCCCGGATGGCGTTCCCATCGTCATCTACGACGGAGGCTGAGGCTTTTGTACCCGCGCCGCGGTCGCGGCGGCCCGCTTCGCGGAAGACCGGCCGGTCCGCTTCGCCGCGCACCAGGAGCTCACCGACGGCCAGTTGGAACGGCTCGGGGTCTCGCGCGCCGCCTGCGAGAAGCGGGTGCGCTTCCGGGACCCCCGCGGGAAATTCCATGGCGGCGCCTTCGCGGTCAACCGGTTTGTCTTCCATGCCGCCCCGCCCGGTCCAAGGGGCCTCCCGGCGCGGACGCTGGTCGTGGCGGCCTGTGTCTTTCCACCGCTCCTGATCGCAGAGCTTGCCGCCTACGAGATCGTCGCGCGAAATCGGCACTGCCGATTTCTCAATCGGTGACCACCGAGGGACTCGGGAACCGGCCGTTGCTGCCGCCGGCCGAGTACTCGTCCCATTCTGTCCGCCGACCGCCAACCGGGTATCCTGCAACACCGGTATGCCCGAGGAGGATGCCCGTGCCTAGATTCCTTTTCCTGACCCTCATCGCTCTCCCGCTCCTGCTTGGCTGCGGGGCCCCGCCCGTGGAAGAGCCCATGGAACCGGAGACGGTCGCCGTCTCCGACCAACCGGCCGGGGAATACATCCGGTTCGCCGACGCCTCGGGCGCGGCGTCCTGGGGCCGTATCGAGGGCGATGAAATCGTGGTCCTCCACGCCGCCCCCTGGGCTGGTGGCGGGCCTACCGGGGACCGGGTGCCCCGGGACTCCGCGCGTCTCCTGGCGCCCGCCGATCCGGGCAAGGTCATCGCGATCGGGTTGAACTACGCCTCCCACCTCGGGGACCGGGAACCGGCGGCCTATCCGGGGGTGTTCGCCAAGCTGCCGACCAGCATCGTCGGACCGGGTGATGCGATCGAGAAGAGGGAGGACGCCGGCAACCTGCATTACGAAGGCGAGCTCGTCCTGGTCATCGGGCGGGAGGCCCGCGACGTTTCGGTGGAGCAGGCCCAGGAGTACATCTTCGGGGTGACCGCCGGCAACGACGTGAGTGAACGCGACTGGCAGGGCGCCGATCTGCAGTGGTTCCGGGCCAAGGCGTCCGATACCTACGGCCCCGTCGGTCCCGTGATCTCACGCGGGGTCAACTACGACGACCTGGAACTCACCACGAGGCTGAACGGCGAAATCGTGCAGCAGCAGCGGACCAGCGACCTCATCTTCGACACCAGCGACATCGTGAGCTACGTGAGCCGTTACGTGACCCTGATGCCGGGCGATGTGATCTTCACCGGAACTCCGGGAACGACCCAGGCGATGAACGAAGGCGACACGGTTTCCGTCGAGGTCGAGACGGTCGGCCTCCTCGAAAACACCATCGCCAGCCGCTGATCCGAGCGGCCCGGCCTGGAGGCCGGCGGTCCCGAGGAGTCTGCCCCGCATTCTGCGGGGCAGACTCCTAGCCGGCGGCGGCCTTGTGGAGGCGCCGCCCCAGGTGTTCTTGGATCGCCGAACAGGGGACGAACATCGGTTTCTCGTCCACTTCGATGTGAACGGCGCAGACCCCGGGGGTATCGCTTGAGACCTCGTACGTTCCGGAAAAGGTGCCGAGCGGCGTGGGGAGCGAGAACTCTCCGAATCCGGGACCCTCGTCACCACTGACCGTGCCGCCGAAGCGGGCGAAGTCGGCCCGCAGCGCTCGCAGCAGGCTCGAGGTCTCGGCCGGGAGGCTGAAATCGAACTGGCAGGCGGACATCGCGGCCTCCCGCTATTCGCCGGCCTGGAAGCCGGCCTCGGCGAGCACGAGCAGCAACGCCTTCTGGATGCCCAGATGCCCGTCCCGGTTGGCCCACCACTCGTGAAGCGAGTGGGCGCCGAAGCCCTCCCCGCCGCTGCCGATCGTGGTGGCCGGGATTCCGAGCGAGATGGGGACGTTGGAATCCGTGGAACCCATGCTGAGTTCCGGCTCGGCCCCCACGGCGCGGGTGGCGGCGAGCGCCCGCTGGATGAGAGGCGTATCGATCGCGACCATTCCCGATGGCCGGTCGCCGATCATCTCGATGTCCACTGTCAGCTCCTCGCCGTCGCGCCGCAGTTCGTTCTGTTCGGCGAGCGCCTCGGTCATCGCGGTCTGGAAGATGGCGTCGATCTCCCCGAGCCGTCCCGGCTCCATGGAACGCATGTCCACCTCCATCCAGTTCTCGAACGGGATCGAGTTCACCGAGGTCCCGCCCCCGATACGGCCGATGTTGTAGGTGGTCTTGGCGCCCCCCGTGACGTACTCGCCGGCGCGGTCGTCGAAGAGCTTGATCGCCCGGGCCATGGCGTGAGCGGGGTTCCCGAGGCCGAAGGCGCCCCACGAATGTCCTCCGGGGCCCAGGAAGCGCACCCGGTAACGGTGGGAACCGATCGCATGATTGAGCACGCGGGTATTGCTGGTGCCGTCGATCGCGATGAAGGCGTCGATCTCCGGGCCTCCGTCGCGGAAGAGGTGCTTGACCCCCCGGAGGTCACCGATCCCCTCCTCGCCGACGGACCCGACGAACAGCACGTCGTCCCGCGTGTCGAGCCCGTGGGAATCCATGAGCTTGACGATGGTGAGCATGGTCACCAGGCCGCGCGTGTCGTCGGCGATTCCGGGGGCCATCAGCTTGTCGCCGTCTCTCCGGACCGTAACGTCGGTCCCCTCCGGGAACACGGTGTCGAGATGGGCCACCACGGCAATCGTCCGGCCTCCGCCCCGGCCTTCCCGGCGGGCGACGACGTTGCCGATCTCATCGAGTTGCGCGTCGAGTCCCGCCTCCTGAACGAGTTCCCGGTAGTGGGCGGCCCGCTTTTCTTCCTTGAACGGCGGCGCCTCGATCTCGGTCAGCTCGATGAGCAGGCGTTCGTTCTCCTCGTCCATCGCGAGGACTTCTTCAAGCGCCGCCCCGACCCGGGGATCGGCGGTGATGGCCGCTAACTCGGCCTCGTATTCGGGAAGCACCTCGAGTTCCTGCGCCTCGAGGCCGAGTGCCGGGAGGAGCAGACCGAGGGTCAGGAAGGCTGGAAGTTGCGGTCGGAAACGCGAAAACGGCATAACCGCCCAATGCTACCGGAGTCGATGCCCCGTGCAGCCGTCCCGCTCTTGCAGCCGGGGACGTTCGCGAAACTCCCGCCCGACCGCTGTACGCTCCCGGCGCCAATGCCGCTTCGCCCGTCTTCGGCCCCGGGGCCAACTTCGTTCGGAGCGCTGCTGGCCGGGTTCTTCCTCGCGGCTTGGGCAGGAGCGGCGGCGGCGCAGCCGGCGGAGCGGGTGGTCGTGCTGGGGTTCGACGGCGCGGACCCGGACACCATCGCGGAAATGATCGCGGAAGGAGACCTGCCGCACTTGGCGCGGCTCGCGCGCGAGGGGACTTTCGCTCCCCTGGCGACCACGAAGCCGTCGGAGTCCCCGGTCGCGTGGGCGACCTTCGCCACCGGCATGAATCCGGGCCGCACCCGGATCTTCGACTTTCTCGAGAAACGCGAGGACACCTACGTGCCGCAGATCGCGCTGGTGCGGCAGGCATCGACCGAACTGCCCGGGACGCCGGTGCGGGTGGGTTTCGTTCTGTTTCTCGCGCTTGGCGCCGGAATCGCCGCTGCCTGGTTGCTCCAGCGGATTCGCGCGAGCGCTCGAGTTCGTTGGGCGTCGCTGGTCGTGCTGACGGCGATCCCCGGGGTGGCGGCCGCTCTCGTGGCGGCGTGGGTGCCGGCCGCCGTTCCGGAGGCGATCCGGGCCCGGGAGGGAGACGCCTTCTGGAAGATCGCCGGCGGGGCAGGGGTAGCGACGGTTGCGCTCCAGGCGCCCATGGAGTTCCCGGTCGAGGAGTCGCCCGGCGCCCGGATCCTGGCCGGTTTCGGCGTCCCCGACGTTCGCAAGTCCTTCGGCCTCTGGTCGGTGTACACGACGGACCTCCTGGAGGAGGAATCGACCGAGACCGGAGGAACCCGATTCCCGCTTCGTTTCGAAGAGAGGGTGGCGCGGAGCGTGATTCGTGGCCCACGGGATTTCACCGAGGCGGTCGCCGAGGCGGATCAGCCGGAGGTCGAGATCCCGGTCACGTTCCGGCGCCGCGGGGATGTCCTGGAGATCGAGACAGCGGGCTCCGCCCTGAGTCTGGCGGCGGGGGAGTGGTCCGATTTCGTTCCCGTGAGTTTCCCGCTCAATCCGTTGATCCGCCTCGCCGGCCTGGTGCGCTTCCGGGTGCTGGCGCTCGAACCGAATGTCACGGTGTACATGGAGCCGATCAACTTCGATCCACAACGCCTCCCGCCGATCGTGGATCTCTCCTACCCTCGGGACTTTGCGGGCGATCTGGCCCGGCGCGCCGGGCCCTACGAAACCGTCGGCTGGAAGATCATCACCAATCCGCTCCGCGACGAGGCCGTGGACTTCGACGCCTTCCTCGAGGACGCCCGGTTTGCCCGGGAGTCGAACGAGCGTTTGCTGATGGAGACGCTGGAGGAGGATTCATGGCGGCTGCTCGTGGCCGTTTTCCTGTTCCCTGACCGGATTCAGCACATGCTCTACCGTTTCGCCGATCCCGATCACCCGAACCACGACCCGGAACTCGCCGAGCGATATGGAGGAGGGATCGCCGAGACCTACCGCGACCTCGACCGCATCGTCGGGGCCGCGATGGCGGCGGCGCCTCCGGACACGCGTTTCCTGGTCGTTTCGGATCACGGGTTCCACTCCTTCCGGAACCAGTTCAACGTGAACACCTGGCTCGCCGAGAACGGTTACCTGCGGGCGGTCGGAGATTCGGGAGAGCGCCGGCTCGAAGATCTCTTCGACCCCGACGCGCTGTTCTTTGTGGGAGTGGACTGGAGCCGAACGAGCGCCTTCGCCCTCGGGCTTTCCGGTATCTACCTGAATCAGGAGGGGCGCGAGCCGGAAGGCACGGTCGCGCCGGGCGCGGAACGCGAAGAACTCATCGAACGGCTGATCGCCGACCTCAAGGCGTTTCGGGACCCGGCCACCGGAGAGCCGGTCGTCAGGGAAGTGCACCGGCGCGAGGAGATCTACAGCGGCCCCTTCGTGGAGGAGGCTCCCGACCTCATCCTCGGTCTCGAACCGGGTTACCGCATCGGCTGGCAGAGCACGCTCGGGGGCATGCCACCGTCTTCGATCACCCCGAACCTGGACAACTGGAGCGGCGACCACTGCTCCATGGAGGACACCGCCGGAGTGCTTCTTTCGAACCTGCCCCTCCGGGAGCCGGCGTCGCTCCGGGACATCGCTCCGACGGTCCTGGACCTGCTGGGCGTCAGCCCGCCGGAGGAAATGGACGGAACCTCGCTGCGGTCCCGCTGAGTCCGGCGACAGAGCCGGAATCGAAGCGCCTCAGTTGGTACGGTTCCGGAAGATCCACAAGCCAGCCGCGATGAAGATGCCGGCGACGACGACCGAGCCGGCGTTGACCGGTCCGAGCGATCCGGACCAGAGGATCGCGTAACCGAGCGCTCCGGGCAGCAGGGCGTAGTAGACGAAGGGCACCAGCGTACGCCGGATCACGGCGCCCTCCCGGCCCACCAGCCCGACCACCGCCGAGGCGGCCACGACGTTGTGGACGCAGATCATGTTTCCGGCCGCGCCTCCAACCGCCTGGAGCGCTACCACCCAGCCCGGGTCCACCGAGAGCCGCTCCCCGACGCCGAACTGGAAGAGCGAGAACATCATGTTGCTCACGGTGTTGCTGCCGGCGACGAAGGCCCCGAGCCCCCCGATGAACGGCGCGAAGAACGGCCAGGCCGATCCCGCGATCTGCGCGGCGCCCTCGGCGAGGGCGATTGGCATGGAGGCGAGTCCCGCGGCTCCGCCTCCGGTGTTCAGGAAGACCTGCACCATGGGCACGGTAAACACGAGCGCCACGGACGCGAGGCCGGTACTGCGCAAGGAGGCGGAAACGGCGCGGCCGATCTGCCCACCATTCATCCGGTGAACGACGGCGGCGAACAGCGAAGCGGCGATGAAGACCGCGCCCGGCAGGAAGAACGGGGCGGCGCTCGCGGTAATGCCGCTTCCGAAGATGTCCGGCCAGCGGATCACGATTCCCGACAGGAAATCCTTGAAGGGAAGCGACGGCAGGCGGGTAAGCACCAGCAGACCGCCGACGACCGCGTAGGGCGCCCACGCCGACACGGCTCCGATGGTCCGCCCCGCTTCCGGCTGGGTGTCGGGAACGAGTTTCCGTCCGATCCAGTCCTTTTCCCAGGCGGAACGCGCCGGGAATTCGAAATGCTGGTCCGCGGGGGGCATGAAGAGGCCCCTCTTCGCGGCGGTGACCACGATCCCGAGCCCGATGAGGCCTCCGAGGAGTGCCGGGAACTCCGGCCCGAGCAGCCAGGCAGTAAGCAGATAGGGGACCGTCATCGCCACCGCGGCGAAGAGGGCGAACTTCCAGACCTGGAGTCCTTCGCGGAAGCTCCGGCGCTCTCCGAAGAAGCGGGTCATGGTGGCGACCACGATCAGCGGCACCAGCGTGCCGGCGACGGTGTGGAGCACCGCGACCCGGAAACCGATGAACGCCAGGAAATCGGTCCACTCGGCGAACCCAAGCCCGGCCGCGTAGGCGGCGACGGCCTCGGAACCGGAGAGGCCGGTCGAGACGCCCACCAGGATCGGGGTCCCGGCCGCGCCGAAGGAGACGGGGGTGCTCTGGATCAGCATGCCCGCCACCACCGCGGCGAGGGGCGGGAATCCGAGCCCCACCATCAGCGGCACGGCGACCGCCGCCGGCGTACCGAAGCCGGCCGAACCCTCGATGAAGGCTCCGAAGAGCCACGCGATCAGGAGGACCTGGATGCGCCGGTCAGGGGTGATCCCCACGAAACCGCGGCGAATCACCGAGAGGGCTCCGCTCTCCTGCATCGTGTGCAGCAGGAGGAGCGCGCCGAAAATGATGTAGAGCAGGGTGCCCGCGACAACCAGCCCGTTGATCGAGGCGGCGGCGATCGTGACACCGGAGATCCCCCATACAGCCCAGGCGAGGCCGGCTGCGGCGATCCAACTGAGCGGCATCGCGCGGGACGCCGGCCAGCGGAGTCCGACCAGGAAGAGTGCGACCACGGCGATCGGCACAAGCGCGACCGCGGCAAGACCAAGAGTTCCCATGACGCCTATTCCCTACCGGCCTTCCCCTCCGGGACCAGTGGAGGGCTGATTAAACTCCCGGCCATGCCACGGGCATCGTTTACATCGCTGGGTTGTCGTCTCAACCACACGGAGGCGGCGAACTGGGCAGGGCAGTTCGCGGGCAAAGGCTACACGATCGTTCCCTGGGGGGATCCGGCCGATCTCGTGGTGATCAACACCTGCTCGGTGACCCACCGCGCGGAGGCTCACTGCCGCAACACCGTGCGGCGGACCCTGCGCCACTCTCCCGAAGCCTTTGTGGTGGTGGCGGGGTGTTACGCGCAATCAGGTCTGGACGCACTCCGGGAAATCCCCGGGGTGGACATGATCGTCGGGACCGAGTTCAAGGAGACCTTTCCCGACTACCTCGATCGACCGCGGAAACTCACGGAACCCGTGGTTCTCCACTCGGCGCGGATTTCCCGGCATGAGTTCGAGGTCCCGTCCACCGGGCGCTATGACTCCACCCGCGCCAATCTCAAGGTGCAGGACGGCTGCGACTTCTTCTGTTCGTTCTGCATCATTCCCTACACGCGGGGCAGGGAGCGCAGCCGGCGGTTCGCCGACCTGGTCCGGGAGGCCCAGGACCTTGCCGCCGCCGGCTACCAGGAGTTGGTGCTCACCGGCGTGAACATCGGGCGGTACCGGAGCGGAGGACGCACGCTCACCGACGTTGCGGACCGGCTCGAGGAAATTCCGGGGGTCGAGAGGATCCGGATCACCTCGATCGAGCCCACCACCGTCGAGGACCGCCTGCTCGAGCGGATGGCCGAGCGCGGCTCCCTGTGCCGTTACCTCCATCTCCCGGTACAGAGCGGGGACGACGAGGTGCTCGCCGGAATGGGCCGCCGCTACACCGTGCGGGACTATCGCGAGTTTGCGGATCGGGCAGTGGAGATGGTTCCCGGACTCGGCCTGGGGACCGACGTGATTGTCGGGTTCCCGGGCGAAACGGAGGACGCGTTTCAGCGGACCTGCGACCGTCTGGAAGAGATGCCGTTCGCCTACTACCACGTGTTCAGCTACTCGTCGCGCGCCGGGACGCGGGCGGCGGGTCTCCCGGGGCACCTGTCTCCCGAGGTGGTTGCGGAGCGAAGCCGGAGGCTGCGGGAGCTCTCGGACGGGTGCCGGGACGCATTCGCCCGACGCCATGTGGGGCAGCGTGTCGACGTCCTGTTCGAACAGCAGGATCGCTCGGGCCGCTGGACCGGCCTGACCGATTCCTACCTGCGGGTCGGAGTGGTCTCGGCGGAGCCGCTCGAGAACTGCATCCGGGCGGTTCAGGTCACCCGGGTGGCGGACGACGTCCCCGGTCTGGCGGTGGGAACCCTGACCCCGGTGAGCGGTTAGCCCGAGGAACCCTCGCCAGTCCCAATGTACGCACATTGGGTCGGCTGGCCCAGCCTCAAGTGGCCGGGCGGCTCTGGCGTCCTTCCCGGCCGTAGTGGCCCTGGGGACCGCCGTCAGCAGGGCACACGGAGGGGCTGTTGTGGTCATACCGATAAGCCCGAAACGCCCCGGTTGCTCATCGCCAACTCCAACCTCCGTGTCGTCCCGGTAGGACTGGAGCCGGCGGCTGGCCGCTATCGCCCGACGATCGGCGCTCGGCCGGTGGGCGAGGGAGAGGCGGCGGTCCGGACGGAGCGGCTCGGCTCCGGCCAATCGATCCGGGTGTTGTCGAGAATGTCGTCGATCAAATCTCTGACCTGAGTGTTGAAGCTGGGTCGGGGCCTGAGCCGGCGGTTGAAGAGCACGACGTAGTTCACGCCGTCCCAGCGTTGCCGAGCGACCGTGTCCGTGCCCGGCAGGCTCCCCGTGTGATTCCACCGCCAGCCGGTTGGCTCGGCGCCGCGGCGGCGTCGTGTGCCGATGTCGTCCCCGCCGACCTGGTAGACGTCGAGGAACCGGAGAAGCGGCCGTGTAGAGGCGACCAATGCGCCCTGAGCAATCCGGGCCTCGTGGTGCCAGCCCCCGTCCGGGCGGCGGACCCGTGGGCCCTGCGGATCGAACACGTTGCGGGCAAGCGATCCGTCGTAGTCGTACCAAGGCTCGCGGGGGCTGCGATCCTTCGGGAAGGTTCGCCCCTGGATGATGTCCTCGCTGCGCACCCCGAGCGGGGCGAGGACCGTGCCGAAGACGTAGCTCAGGTAGTCCTGCCCCGACGCCTCCTCGATGGCGAGGCCGAGGACGAGGTACCCGATGTTCGAGTACGCGCGGCGCGAGCCGGGATCGAACTCGAGAGGTTGCCCCAGGAGGTAGCGAACGGTGTTCTCCCGCCCTGGCGGACTCGGCACCGACATCGCCTCGGCGATCTGGATCTCGCGATACGTGAGATCACCTACGACCTCGCGATCCCAGCCGCCCCGATGCTGGAGCAGGTGCCGCACGGTGATCTCGGGAAGGCGCACGTCCCCCAGCGACGGGAAAGGCGCGAGGTCCAGCAATCCACCTCCCGCCTGCCCAAGGTCGAACACGAAGCCGTCCAGATCCAGCGCGCCGCTCCGCGCGAGTTCGTGGATCGCCGCCGCCGTGATCGGCTTCGTCACGCTCGCCAGCCGCATCATCACGTCCTGCCGAATGGGGATCGTGCGCTCCCGGTCCATCCAGCCGAACGCCCGGTCATAGGCGATCTCGCCGTCCTTCATGATCCCGAGCGCGGCCGCGCCGATCCCGTGTTCCTCGCTGAACTCGATCATCAGCGAGTCGAACAACGCCTCCGCCGGTTGACCAGGCTCCTCGACCGTCACGGCGAGCTCCGAGGTGGCCGACAGCCCCCCGGGGTCCGTCGCGGTGACCGTCACCGCGGCGCTTCCGGCGGCGACGCCGGCAACCGTCATCTCGCTGCCTGCGGCGCTGACCGTCGCTATCCTGGCGTCCGCCGAGGCCGCGCTATAGGTCAGTGGGTCCCCGTCGGGATCGGAGAAGCTCGACTCGATGTCCACCGACTCCGAACGACCTTCGACGACGGTCAGGGACGGGATCGAGCCGACCGCCACCGGCGCCCGGTTCGGGGCCGGCGCAGGGGATCCGGGGCTCGTCGGAGACGGACTGGTACCCGTTTCTTCGCAGGCCGTGGTCCCCGCAAGGAGGATCCCGAGAGCCAGCCGGGGGACCAACGCGGGCAGCCCGACCCTCCGCGCCCGACGACCCGCGACTCTTCTGGCGAACCTCACCGTGCCCGCCTGTCCGTCGCTGCCCAAGCTCTCAGCGGATGACCTTGGTCCTGGCCACCGCCCGGTGCTGAGTGGACGACGCGGCTGCGCGCGGACAGGCGCGACTCGTGTGGCAGGCTGACTGTCATCAGAATCGCATTTTACTGGGCCATTGAGGTCCACAAAATCACATAAGTCACGGTAGAGGTTGCCGAAATCGGCACATTGTGTAATGAAGTAGTGACCCCGTGTTTGTCAATGTCTCGCGCCGGTGCCTGCTTCAGCGCGGAGGCGGTCCTGTCCCCCGCCAGGAACGCGTCCCACTGCTCCATGAGCGCCCGCTGGCGCTCGAGCGGGTCTGTCCGTCGGTAGGCGGTCTCGATGCGGCTCGTGTTCAGGTGCGAGGGCCAGCTCTCGGTCGCGGGCGCTGGCGCGGATGCGGCTCGGCCCTTGCCGGCTGCTCGTTTGGTGCGTCAGTGTTCCCGCGCAGGCTCATAACTGCCCGCAAGGTGCCATCCGCACGGGCAGCCGCGCCGGGGCGCCAGCGGAGCGGATCGGTTCCCGTAAACGCAAAGGGAATCAACGAGTTGCGCGTGCGACGGTGGCGGACCCCCTTTCACACTTTCCCCCGAAATCGCGGGCAGCGAACGGAGTTCGCTGCCACTGTTTTCCTGGCTCACGAGCAGCCTGAGGTATTACCGCCGGGTGCCCCGTCGAGCGGTTCCCGGACGGGGCCGTGCGCGGTATGAGGCTCGGACCGCCAACTCGCGATTGCGTTGGGCCCCGTCCGGCAACCGCCCGGCGCTTCGCGCCGCAAATCGCAACTCCCTCGCGCGCTGGCGCGCGCTTCGGCGAGTTCCGATTTGTCGTTTCTTTTTTGTGAAAGGGGGTAACCCCCTTTCACACTTTCCCCCGAAATCGCGGGCAGCGAACAGAGTTCGCTGCCGCTGTTTTTTCAGCTCAGGAGCAACCGGAGGTGTTGCCGCAATTCAGGCACTTGAAGCAGGTGCCGCTGCGCACCATCAGCGCGCCGCACGTGGAGCACGGCGGGGCGTCCGCGAAGACGGCCGCCGGCTCCAGAACGGTGCCGCGGCGGGGAGGACGGCGGGGCCCGGCGGAGGTCGTGGCGGGCTCGGACGGTTCCGCTTCCGCCACGCTCATTTCGTCCGCGTCCGTGAGGAAACGGTGACCGAGCCACCGGAAGATGTAGTCGGTGATCGAGTCGGCGTGCGGAATGTCCGGGTTGCCGGTGTACCCCGACGGTTCGAAGCGCGTGTGCGAGAACTTGTCCACCAGCACCTTGAGAGGGACCCCGTACTGGAGGTTGTAGGAAACCGCCCGCGCAAAGGCGTCCATCAGCCCGGAAACGAAGGAGCCTTCCTTGGCCATGCGCAAGAAGATCTCGCAGGGAGAGCCGTCCTCGCGCAGGCCCACCGTGAGGTAACCCTTGTGTCCCCCGATATCGAACTTGTGAATGATGGCGTCGCGCTCGGGTGGCAGGTGCTCCTTCTCGGCGGAGTCGACGGCGTCCGCTGTCTCGGTGACGGATTCGCCGCGGTTCAGCGGCTGAGATTGCTTGCTGCCGTCCCGGTAGATGGCCACCGCCTTGAGGCCTAGCTTCCAGGATGCGAGGTACGTCTCCTCGATGTCCTCGACCGTGCTCTCTTCCGGCATGTTGACGGTCTTCGAAATAGCACCCGAGAGGAAGGGTTGGACCGCGTGCATCATCTTGACGTGGCCCATGTGGTGGATGGAGCGTTTCCCGCCGAACGGTTCCAGGGCGCAATCGAATACCGGGAGGTGTTCTTTCCTGAGATCCGGCGCCCCCTCGACGTGGCCGTGCTCGTCCACGTAGTCCCAGATCCGCTGGAGCGCCTCGCCTTCGTAGCCGAGCCGCTCGAGTGCCGAGCGCACGGTCTGGTTGACGATTCGGATGATGCCGCCGCCGCTGAGCTTCTTGTGCTTGATCAGTGACAGATCGGGCTCCACGCCGGTCGTGTCGCAATCCATCATGAGCCCGATGGTGCCCGTGGGGGCCAGCACCGAAGCCTGGCCGTTCCGGAAGCCGTGCTCCTCGCCGAACGCGATGGCCTCGTTCCAGACCTGCTGCGAGCGGGAAAGGACCTCGGCCGGCACTCCCGTGGAGTCGACCTGCAATGCGGCATCCCGATGCCTCCGCATCACCTCGAGGAACGGCTGTTCGTTCTCCGGATAACCTGCGAACGGTCCGGTGACCTCGGCGATCCGGGCCGATTGGTGGTAGGCCCGGCCCGTCATCAGCGAAGTCAACGCAGCCGCGATCGATCGGCCCACGTCGCTGTCGTAGGGGATGCCGCGATGCATCAGCAGGGCGCCGAGATTCGCGTAGCCAAGACCGAGCGGCCGGAACTCGTGCGAGTTCTTCTCGATGCGCGGTGTCGGGTAGCTCGCGTTCCCAACGATGATCTCCATTCCGGTCAGAACGACGTCGATCGCGTGCTCGAAGCCGGGGGTGTCGAACTCGCCTTCCTCACTCACGAACTTCATGAGGTTCAGCGACGCCAGGTTGCAGGCGCTGTCGTCGAGATACATGTACTCGGAACACGGATTCGAAGCGTTGATCCGCCCGCTGTTTTTCGAGGTGTGCCAGCGGTTGACGGTATCGTCGAACTGCATTCCCGGATCGCCGCAGCGGTGCGCCGATTCGGCGATCTGGCGGAACAGGTCGCGGGCCCGCAAGGTGTCCATGGGGTCACCCGTCGTGATCGTGCGGGTGGACCAGTCTTCGTCGTTTTCGACCGCTCGCATGAAGGCATCGCTGACCCGCACGCTGTGGTTCGCGTTCTGGTACTGAATGGATGCGTAAGCCTCCCCGTTCAGGGAGCCGTCGTAGCCCGCTTCGATCAGGGCATGGGCCTTTTGTTCCTCGCGGGATTTGCAATCGACGAAGTCGAGGATGTCCGGATGATCGACGTTGAGGATCACCATCTTGGCAGCCCGCCGGGTCTTGCCGCCGCTGCGGATGACGCCGGCGAAGGAGTCGTATCCCTTCATGAAGGAAACCGGCCCGGAAGCGCTCCCGCCGCTTGACAATTGCTCGCGCGAACTGCGGATGGTGGAGAGGTTGGTGCCGGTGCCGGACCCCCACTTGAAGAGCATCCCCTCGGTCTTGGCGAGCGTCAGGATGGAGTCCATGGTGTCTTCGACCGAGTTGATGAAGCACGCCGAACACTGCGGGTGCTCCTCGACGCCGCAGTTGAACCAGACCGGCGAGTTGAACGCGGCGAACTGGTTCAGCAACAGGAAGGTGAGCTCGTCACGGAACGTGTCCGCGGCCTCCCGGTTTGCGAAATAGCCATCCTTCACGCCCCAGACCGCGATCTGGTCGGCGACGCGGCCGACGAGCTGCCGGACGCTCGACTCGCGCTCCCCCTTTTCGAGAGACCCGTGGAAGTACTTGGACGCCACGATCGTGGTCGCCATCATGGACCACGACTTCGGGAACTCCACACCGTGCTGGGCAAAGATCATCCTGCCGTGTTCATCGGTGATGACGGCGTCGCGCTTTTCCCACTCCACCTGGTCGTAGGGTGAGACGCCGTGCTCGGTAAAGCGGCGCCGGAACGAGAGTCCGCCAGCGTGGCCATTCTTTTGTTTCTTCCCGGAACGGGAGCTCACCGTGGTGGGTTCTACCGCTACCTGCATATCGAACAGTCGTCCTCTGGTTGGAAAAGACTCGGGGCTTTCGCGAGGTCACCTTCCCGAGCACGAAAAAAGGGCATTAGATGAAACTAAAACACAACATCTTGCGGTATGCAACCGGCAACACCACAACGGGTTGTGGGTGCGCCGCCGACGAAGCCCGGAGTGACGCTCCCCGATTCTGACGGCTTTTCGGAAGTCTCGGCGGGTGGGACGCAGACAAATCGACACCCGGCGCCGAAGGAGAGAAACGGCCCCGGGACTGCGGCCGCCGACGGCCTCCCCGTTGCGACACGCAACCCCCGGCGGCCAAGCCGCCGGGGGTTGCGGGTGAGGGCCGGAGAACCCTCAGCGATTGTTCGGTCGGCTGCGGCTGGTTCCGCTTGGTCGGCTGCGGCTGGTTCCGCTTGGCCGGCTGCGGCTGGTTCCGCTTGGCCGGCTGCGGCTGGTTCCGCTTGGCCGGCTGCGGCTGGTTCCGCTTGGCCGGCTGCGGGAGGCTCCGCTTGGCCGGCTGCGGCTGGGTCCGCCTGGTCGGGTGCCGCTGGGTTCCCCTTGGCCGGTCCCGGGGGGGCCGCCCCCCGCGCCGCCGGCGGCTGGTTCCGCTTGGTCGGCTGCGGCTGGTTCCGCTTGGCCGGCTCCGGGAGGCTCCGCTCGGCCGGCTGCGGGGAGTTCCTGAACGTCCCGCGGAAGCCGCACCCCCTCTGGGAGAAGCTGGCCTCACCGCTGAGGGCCGTCTGGCTCCGGTGCCGCCTCCCCGTCCCGTGGCGCGTGGCCTCGGGGATGCCGCCGGACGGTTGGAACCGGTGCCGCCGCGGGAAGCTTCGGGACGTCCCGCCCGGCGGCCGGCGGCCGCGGGACCGGCGGTCCCGCCGTCTCGAGCGGTCGCCCGGGACCGATTCGCGGTTCTGTCGCCGGCACTACCGTTCCGGTCCGCGGCGCCGCGGGGCACGGAGCCGCGTTCCCGTTCCGCTGCGAAGGTTGAACGTGCGTTGCGAGCCCGTGCCGCGTTTGCAGGCACGGCCACACGCTGCGCCCGGCTGGTGCTGCGCGCTGCGGTAGCGGCCGTCCGGCGGCCCGTCGCCGGGGCCTTGGCGTTGGAGATCCGGCGCGTGGTCGCCTTCGCGGACCGGATCATGGCGGTTTCTCCGATTGCCCGTTGTCGCAGACCACGATCGAGCACCGCCCCTCTGGCAAGCACCTGGGCGTCGTCCGCGTTGCGCAGGCTGGAGGCGGCCAGCCGGTTCCGAGAGGCGGGACGCCCGATCGCCTCGCGGCTGGTAAAGCTCCAGGCGCGAGTGTTTATGGAGCCGCGGGGCACGGCCTTACCGAGGATCGTTCCCCGACGAATGCCGTTACCGCGCCCATAGCCCTGACGACCGTAGTGCCCATATCCCCAATAGTTGTACACGGGATAGCCGTAATAGCCCAGGGGTGACCATCCGACCCAGTCGTATCCGTAGCTCCAGGAGACCCAGCCCGGACCCCAGACCGAGCCCGGAAGCCAGTACCAGCCCAGGGGACCGTGCCCCCAACGGCCGTAGTGATACGGGGCCCATCCCCAGGGGTCGTAGGAGATCCAGGTCAATCCGAACGGGGTATGCGCCCAGCGTCCGAGCCGATAAGGCGCCCAGCCGGTGGTAACCGTCGGATACCAGACCCACCCGAGATGGTGGTCATGGTGCCAGCGGCCGTGTCCCTCCAGGTCGTGGGCGTACTCCTGGACTTCCTGGGGAAGTTCCTCATAGTGCGTTTCCGCGGTTGTGACGAACCGGCGCTGGCGGTCCTGTGTCCAGGCGTAGAAGCTGTCGTTGCCAAGGTACTCCTCGGGCGGAGCGGGCGCGGCGCCCTCGGAAGCGACGGTCCGTTGACCGGACCCGACCAGTACGGAACCCCACTCGGTGGACACCGTCGCAATGCCCGAGTACACGACAAACTGCACTGTGCGTCCGTCTTCGAGCAGATCCGTTCGGTACTCACCCTCGCCCTGAGGAGAGAAGGTGCCACCGGGTGTTTCCACGACGATGTCGGTATCGCCGCCGGTCCAGACGAGGAGGCTCCCGGTCCAGAACCCGAGCCGGTGCGGACTGTCTCCTTCCACGTAGTCCAGCTTGGTTCCCTCGTCCATCCACGCGGTGATGCGGCCTGCGAAGCGCAGCTCGACCTGACCGGGTTCCCGGGTCCAGATGCGGTCTCCCGGAAGGAAGGGGCTCCCCCGTTCGGCCTCGTGAGCGCCGAAGTCGTCCGCCCGTTGGTGCCAGACGTCGCCATCGACGATGCTGAGATTGCCGTAAGCGTAAGAACGCCCGGTTTCCTCGTCGGCTTGCGCCAATACCGCCGAGGATTGACCCAGGACAAGGAGCAGGCTCACGATGCCTGCGTGCTGGAGGACTCTGTTGTGCCTGTTCGCTCGTTCGTGCATAGGCCACCTCCCCGAGGCTGCCACAGCGAGATGCCGCAATCCCTATGCCAGATCCCGGCCGTTTGTCCTCTGGAAAAGCGGAGTTCGGCTGCCTGACCCGGGAGCCGGGCCGGATGAGCGGTCCGCCGGCGCTTCGGGGCTCGGTACCTGCGGCATCAGGCGAGCTGGTCGAGGAACTCCGAAGCCTGGAGCCGGGCGCGCGCCGCCCGGAACCTGCGCCAGGCTGGGCGGACATCGCGGTCGCGATTCACGAGTCGCGCCAGTTTGCTGCCGTCGGGATCGTCCTCGAGGAGGGTTTCGAGTTGCCGTCGCATGTCTCCTTCCGGGAGGGACTCGACAAACGCGTCCTGCTCGCTGAGGGTGTCCTCGAGGCGGGGCTTCGGCACCGGGACAAAACGACCCCGGATGTCGGACTCCAACTGCCAGACCATTTCCTGGGTCGAGGGGTCCTCGTGGTCTTCCGCAACGCTGACCATGCGGGCGGTATCCCGATCGTAGTAGTAGGTCCGTTCCGGACCGTCGTCCACGAAAGCGGCGGCCAGCGCCTCAAGCAGAGATGGATCGGTCTCCACGGACTCAGAACCGTAGCAATTGGGAACGCGGGGAAGCCCCCGGAACAGAGAGACTAGTCGAGACAACCCGACCGTGCCAACTCCTTGTCCGCGCCACGTCCGGGATTGCCGACTTCAGCCGGAACGGCGGCGCGTGATGCGCGTCAGTTCGGGGGGATCGTTCGTAATCTGCAGCGTGTGGGTTTCGGTCTGTCCCTGGTGGAGTCCGACTCCGGCGACCAGGGGGCCATCGGTCACTCCGGCGGCGCAAAAGATCAGGTTTCGGCCGGGCGCGAGTTCCGTCGTGGTCAGCACGCGTGCCGCGTCCTCCACCCCCGTCTCCCGAAGCCGCCGCTCCTCGGCTTCGTTTCGCACCAGGAGCTGCCCCAGCATGCCGCCGCCGAGACACCGCAGGGCAGCCGCCGCAATCACGCCTTCCGGCGCGCCGCCAGACCCCATGGCCGCCTGGATTCCCGAACCCGGCATCGCGCTGAGGATCCCGGCGGAGAGGTCGCCGTCTCCGATGAGACGTACCCGGGCGCCGGCACGTCGCAGCCCGGCAATCAACTCCCGGTGCCGAGGACGCTCGAGCACGACAACGGTGATCTCGCTCGTTTCGCAAGCCTCCGCCTCGGCGATCGCACGCACGTTCCGCTCGGGTGAGTGCTCAAGCCGGATCGCGTCGCCGAGCAGGTCCCGGCTGGCCGGACCCACCATGATCTTCTCCATGTAGACGTCGGGCGCGGTGAGCAGCCCACCGCGTTCCGATCCGGCCAGCACCGCGATGGCCCCCGGAGCGCCGGTGGCGCACAGGTTCGTGCCTTCCAGGGGATCCACGGCGATGTCCAGTCCAGGGGCTCCTTCCCCGCCGCACCCGAACTGCTCTCCGCTCCACAACATGGGAGCCTTGTCGCGTTCTCCCTCACCGATCACCACCTGTCCCCGGACCGGCACCGAGTCGAGAACCCGGCGCATGGCGGACACCGCCACCTGATCCGAATGGTGCCGGTCACCTTTTCCGATCGTGGAGGCGCAGGCGATGGCGGCCTCCTCGACCGTCCGGACGAGGTGGGGGCCTACGGCGGTGATCGGGTTGTCCGTCGTCCTGGCGCTCAACGTTCCTCCGGCGGCGGGAGGCTGACGCGCGTGGCGCGGTCCTGCCGGTAGCCCAGCGCGTAGTCGGCCTGCATCAGCGTGTGGATCTCCCGGGTCCCCTCGTAGATTACGGCGCCCTTGGAGTTCCGCCAGAAACGCCCGACGGGGTACTCATCCGAATACCCGTACGACCCGTGGATCTGAATGGCGTCCGATGCCGCTCGCTCGGAGGCGACGGTGGAGACCCACTTCGCGAGCGAGGTCTCGCGGGTGTTCCGGCGCCCACGATTCTTCAGTTCGCCGGCACGGAGCCACAGCAGCCGGCTGACCTCATAGTCCCGCTCCATGTTCGCGATCATCTGCTTGACAAGCTGGTGCCGGCCGATTTCCTGCCCAAAGGTGGTGCGGGACCGGGCCCAGCGTACGCTTTCGTCGCGACAGGCGCGGATGAGTCCGGTGGCGCCAGCGGCGACGGTGTAGCGGCCCTGATCCAGGGCGAACATCGCGATCTTGAAGCCTTCGCCTTCTTCCCCGAGCCGGTTCCCGACGGGGACGCGGACGTCGTGCATGCGGAACCACCCGGTGTTTCCGGCGCGGATGCCCCATTTGTGCGTCATTTTCCCGGACTCGAACCCCGGGAACGAGCGCTCCACGATGAATGCGGAGAGCCCGGAGTGGTCGCGACGGGCTCGTTTTTCCGGATCCGTCCAGGCGATCACCAGAATGTTGTCGGCGATTTCGGCCAGGGAGATCCAGTGTTTTTCGCCGTTCAGCACGTATTCCGGCCCGTCACGCCGTGCCGTGGCCCGGATACCGACGGCATCGCTTCCCGCGTCGGGTTCGGTGAGACCGTAAGTGGCGATCTGCTTTCCCTCGGCCTGCGGCCGCAAGTAGCGCTCCTTCTGGGCGTCGCTGCCCCAGGCAAGGAGCGAGAGGGAGTTCAAGCCGGCATGCACTGACATGATGACCCGCAGCGAGGTGTCCACGTATTCGAGTTCCTCGCAAGCGAGCCCCATCGAGATGTAGTCGAGCCCCGCGCCGCCGTAGCGCTCGGGAACCGAAATCCCCAGGATGCCCAGTTCTCCGAGCCCCGTCAGGATCTTGCGGTCGAACACCTTGGCGGCGTCGTTGTCGCGGATGTGCGGCGCCACCTCGCGGGCGGTGAAGTCGCGGACCAGCGACTCCGTCGCCCGGTGCTCCTCATTCAGATCGAAGTTCAGACGCTCAGCCAAATTCCCTCTTGCCTTTCCGGTCGCTCGTGCCGGTTCCTTCCACACCGCCTCCGTCCCACCGGCGGCGCGGAGCGCGGAGTATACGGCGAGGCTTCGAGCCTTTTCGTGGCCTCACGCGCCTTGGCGGCCGGTGGCGAAAGTGACGAGAGCACCGGGAAAAGCGAGCCCCGCGGAGAACCCGGAGCGCGAAGCCCTGGGGACGGACAGCCCGCCGGAACCTTTCGTGGCTCGGGCGTGCCGCGTGAGTCTTCGCACAGGCTGCCAGCGACGGATGATCAGATCCCGCTCGCGAGTGCGGCGGCGGCAGCTTCCGCCTCCGCCTTGCGCTTGCTGGGTCCGACCCCTCTCCCGAGAGCGCGGCGGCCCGCAAGCACTTCCATGACGAAGGTCTTTTCGTGCTCCGGGCCGCTCTCCGAGATGAGCCGGTACACCGGGAGTCGACCCTCCTTTTTCACGAGCACCTCCTGCAGCGTCCCCTTCGGGTTGTCCGTGGCGACGACGACCGGGGCGGGGTTCTCCCCGAGGGTCTCGCCCTCGGGATCAGGAGTCGCCCCCTTTCTCGCTCGGCCCCGCCTCCGGCCGGACCGTCTCTCGAGCCGATCGAGCGCCCGCCGCGCGGCGTCCTTCTCGGCCTCCTTGAGGCCGCCGCCGACACCGGTTTCGACGAGCCCGTCGGCCAGCCGCAGCGTGACGGAAACCGCGGCGCTGCCCCGCGCTCCCCGGGCCGGCTCGTACTTCGGAGCTTCCTTGCCCGCCTGGGCAAGGCGGTTCTGGAGCAGCGTCTTTGGATCGAGGAGTTCCAGATCGGGGTCCCGGAGTTCTTCGAGGGCGGCCGCCAACGGTCGCCCCACGGCGCGGCGGGCGGCTCCCAGGCTACCGTCCAGATAGAGCGCTCCCATCACCGCTTCGGCGCTGGCAGCGGCTTCGTCGCCGTTGCCGAGCGACCAGTGTTCGCTCAGCGTGCGGCTGAACTCGCGGCTCTGGAGCCTCATCCGGGCGAGGGTCATCTTCCCTTCGTCCCACTCGGGAAAATGGTTGTGGAGCGTCTCGGCCAGCACCAGGTGCATCACGTCGCGTCCAAGAAAACGCAGGGCAGGCCGTTTCGCGGTCCGCGTGACGCCCGTTGGGCCCGAGGGTCGCGGGGCCGGGCTCCGGCGCCCCCTCGCCCGCCGTTTCCTTCCCCGCCGGCTCCCCGAAGTACGTTCCCGGCCCGCGTCGTCCGCGTCAAGCGCCGCGGTCAGGATCCCGGGACTGGCAAAGGTGTAGCCGAGGGCTCGCTCGACCCTCTTGCGCAGCAGGAGAAGACGGCGGGCGAACCGGATCCCGAGCGGACCGATGGCGCGGAGTCCGCTGCCGGCGCGGTCGAGCCATCCCGGAGCCCCTTCCGGTGGCCTCAGCCGCAACCGTTGCAGCTTCCTTTGGAAGGCCCCAGCCAGGATGCCGCGCGCCGCCGGCATGCCCCCATCGAGATAGGCGGCCCCGAGCACGGCCTCGAAGACGTTCGCGAGGATGCGGTCGGAAGACCGGACCTCTTCGCCGGCGTTGTGGCCGCGGCCGACGCGAATGCCCTCATCCAGGGAGAGAACGCGGGCTGCGGCGGCCAGCGATTGGTTGCTCACGAGCTCCGATTTGGTTTCCTGCCGCCTTTGCCCGTCCCAATTCGGCCGCTGCCAGTGCATGGACTCGGTGACTACGAGCCCGAGCGCGGCGTCCCCGACGAATTCCAGCCTCTCGTAGTCCGCCACCGCATGATCGTTGCGATACGACCCGTGCGTCAGGGCTTCCTCGAGAAGCCCAACGTCACGGAAGCTGTACCCCAGACCCCGAGCGAACTCGAGGACCGGGCGGTGGTTGGATCCCGGAGCGCGCCTTCTTCGCCTGCGCGCCATCTCAGTTCACCCGAACCAGGACCATCGTCAGGTCATCCGTGTGGGTTTCCGCACCGGTGAACGCCAGGACGGCGTCTTCGACCGTTCGTTGCAGGTCCGCCGGGGGAAGGGCGGCTCCCTCCTCCAGGAGCCGCATGAGCCGTTCCTCCCCGAACATGTCGGATTCGCCATTCATTGCCTCCGAGACGCCGTCGGTAAAGAAGAGCCAGGTTTCCTCGCGATGGAGGCGTTCCGAGCGCTCTTCGAGGATTTCGTCAAAGACGGGACCCGGGTCCAGGGCCAACCCGAGCCCCGGAGGAGCGAGCGCCTCGGAGCGGGGCCAATGCCCGTCCCGCCGGATCAGGTGCAGCAGCGGGCTGTGGCCGGCACGGGCGAACGTCACCCTCCGCTCCGCGGAGTCGAACACGGCGTAGGTGATGGTGATGAAGGTTCGTGAATCGAGTGCGTTGTGCAGGACGCGGTTCGCCTCGACCAGCACCTTGCGCGGAGACTCGTGGATACGGCTCAGGGCGAGCATCAGCCCCTTGAGTTCGGCCATGATGAACGCCGCCCGCGTGCCGGTGCCGGACACGTCGGCGATCACCACTCCCAGCCGATTCGGCCCGAGAGGGATCAGGTCGTAGTAGTCGCCCCCGACCTCGGTTGCGGGACGGCAGACGGCGGCTACGGCAAATCCCGGCACCGAAACCGACCCCTCGGGAGGCAGCAGGCGCGCCTGGGACTGCCGCGCCGTTTCCATCTCCTGCTCGAGCACTGCCGCGCGCCGGAGCCGCCCGATGTCGTCGGCGATCTTGGCGGTCATGATGTTGAATGAGCTGGCGAGTTCTCCGAGCTGATCAGGCGACGCGGCGCGCACCTGATGGCCGAAGTTCCCGCCCCGGACGAGTTCGGTCCCCTGGCTCAGGGCTTCGACGGATCGCGTGATCGAACGCGCCAGGCGGAGTCCGGCGGAAAACGCGACGCCCTCGATCAGCACGAAGACGACGCCCAGCCCGCCGAGCACCAGGAGCAGACTGCTCCTCCAGTCCGGATTGCTGATTGCCACGGACTCGACGAGTCCGCTGGTGGTCCCCTGAATCAGGTGAATCGGGGCGAACCCGATGGCCACCACGACGGTGCCTCCCTCCATGCCCGGGCCCCAGGGGACGGCCTCGAATAGCAGCGGCTCGTCCCAGTCGATCGTGAAGCGATCGTCATCCGCACCCGACAAGGGGGTGGGGGCCGGCGGATCCTCGTTCTGATCCCCGAGGTAGAGCGCCCAAACGGTCCGCACGATCAGGTCTTCTTCCCGCGCACTCTGTTCGAGGAGCGGAGCGAGCGGGGCCAGCACAACCGCCAGGCGGTCCCCCTGCAGCCCGGGAAAGGCGGCGCCGAACCATTCGGTGTCCTCCATCTGGACCACACCCTCGTACGGCGTGAGCGCCCATTCGGGAACGGGATCGGACTCGCGTATCGGCCCCCCGGCGTCTGAACCGGTTAGCCGGACAATGCGCCCGTCCTCGATCTCGAGGTACCAGGCGGTGGCTCCGGGGGCAAAGGGAGCGACTCGCGCCACGGCTCCCTGGAGTCCGCGGGCGGTTTCCGCAGCGCCGGAATCGGGTGAAATCTCGAGCAGGACCTGCTGCGCGGCGGAAGCGAACGCGGTGCCCCGGGCAGCGAGGTTCGCCTGGAAGGCATAGGACCCGAAGAGTCCCAGCACCACATAGAAGGCGAGCACAAAGAAGGACGTCAGCAGCAGGACCGGCAAGAGCCCCACGAACAGATAGGAAATGGCCAGCTTCCGGCGGACGGGAAAGAGGAGCCACTGGAGAACATCGCGCCCGAAGTACACGAGCACGGCGCCCAGGGTGATGACGAACACCAGCCAGGCGTCCGACGTCCACGCGCGCGGCAGCGCGCCCAATGACGACAGCGAGGCGACGGCGCCGACTCCGACCAGAAGCCGTCCGGGCCACGAGCGGGTAAGCGCCTTGGCCGCGCGTTCGAAGCCCTTTCCCAGGGACCATGGGTACGCGGGCGCCGTCGGGGACGACCCCGAAGACGAGGCCGGCCGGGCCGGTCGCCCTGCAGGCTGCGCTGGGTCTTGGTTGGAGATGTTCGGGGGTGCGGGGTGTTGGAGGGACGGTAGTTGGCCGGATCGTCGGATCCGGGGCGTCCCCGCGAGATCCGGTCGGGCGTCTCCAGGGGTACGCGCACTCGCACTCAAGACCCGAGGGCCCGGCGCCGTTCGCAGGGCGGGTGGTCCGCCGAAGCGCGTTGCGGCGCCGGGACACCGGGTCCGGCGACGGTTCTGATGCGAAAGATGCGGCGAGACGGCCAGTTCCGCCAGGCAAGGCCCCGCTTGGAATGGCCCGATTGTCGCAACTCGGATCGGAAACGCCGGCGAGTACCGGCCCTCCAAGGGATAGGCCGGCACCCCGAGTGCTCAATCGAAGTCTAGCAGCCTGTGGTGAAAACCCCGTGAGCGCCGAGCTTGGCGAGGCGCCCGACTGACAAGGCGCGCGAGCGAGGAATGCCGAGTGTGTTGCGACCGAAACGCAACGGGGGCGCCGAAAAGCGGCGCGGTCCAGGCGGGATGCACCGACGAGCGAACCTCGCGTGGGTCTGGCCACAGGCTGCTG
>MPMW01000026.1 GCA_002238705.1 Acidobacteria bacterium bin61
CGCCCATCCGCTCGCGACGGACCCGAAGGCGAACGCCTGGCTGTCCGGCAGCCACTCCAGATACCCGGGGGACCAGCGGCCGGTCACCAGCGGCCCGCCGATCCAGGCCTCCTCCCGTTGGTGATCGAGGTGACGCAAGGTCCCGGTTTCGAGGTCGAGCAGGGAAATCCAGCGCTCCTTGTGGTCCATGGAGAGCACCTGCATCGCTCCCCGCTTGCCGTCGGGGCTCCACCAGGGGCCGTGCATCACGGTGTCCTTCTCGATGCCGTCCTCGACCCAGCGGATCTCGATGTCCTCGGTGCGGACGCTCGGGTCCACCGCCACGATGCCCATCCGCCACGACGGGAGCGCCTCGCCCACCTTGGGGCGGGCATCCTTCTCGGTGGCCTGCCCGCTCTCGTTCACGAACTCCATGAAACGCGTGCGCTTCGGGTCGGAGGGGTCCTTCCGGGAGCGGAAGACGAGGTGTCCGCCATCGGGGGAGGTGCGGATGTCCACTACCTTTTCGCCCTTCGGCACCGGAATCTCCTGGGGCAGCAGTCCGTTGTGGTGCCGGCGGAGCTGGTCCCGGCGTTCGTCGCGTTCCTTGCGTTCGCGAACGACCTGGACCAATTCGTTCTGCTGGGCCTTGAGCCACGTCTGCTGGTCCGTCTCCTCGTCCTTCGCCGGAACCGCGACTGCGAGTTGACGAGTCGTGCCCGACGCAAGGTCGTGTTCCCAGAGATCTCCGCTTTCGTTGGCGTTTGCGGAGAGGCCCTTCGTCGCGAAGAGCACCTTGCTGCCGTCCGGACGCAGCCGCAACTGCCCGATCCGGCCGGCGACCGCAAAGACGGCACGGGTTCCCCCATCCGCCGTCCAGACGTAGAGCGAGCCCTCCGAGCTCCACGCCGCGGTCTCTCCGGAGACGGTCCGGACCGCATTGGAGCCGGGAACGAGGCGAATCTCGTCGTCGGTCAGTTCACGGAGGGTTCCCCCCTCGCGGTCCACCGCGAACCAGGGATCGTCGTCGGCAAGCTGCTCCGGCTTCGGGTCCTCCCGCCAGCGGAAATAGACCTCCTTCCCGTCGGCCGACCAGCGCAGGTCGCGTGGCGCCAGCCCGAAGACCCGGCCTCCACCGCCGAGGTGGTCGAGCGTCAGCCGAAAGCCCGGATCGGCGTCCGCGACGGTCAGTTCGGACTGGGAGCGGAGCTGCGCTCCGGCGAGCACCGGGACAAACAGGACAAGGGCTACCAGGGTGGCGGCGGATCGACGCATGCTGGCCTCCTTCAGCGGATCAGCAGGATCCGGTCATTGGCGGGATAGAACCACTCCACGCCCCGTTCGGTGACGATGGCGTCATCCTCGAGCGGGATGCGGATCTTGGCGCCGCCGAACTCGTCGGCCTTCGTATAGGCGAAGAGTTCGATGGAAAACATGTTCGAGGGAACGATCTCGTATTCGAGCCGGGTCGGATTGAACCAGGCGATCGAGGGGCCGATCCCGTGGCCCAGGTTCCCCACCGAATGGCATCCGATCACCACGTCGGTGGTGTCCTGATCGGTGGGACTATTGAAGTCGATCATCTGGAAGCCGGCCTTCGTCAGTTCGGCGCCGAGCTGCTCCAGCATGGCCCCCGCGGTGGGCCCCGGTTTGATCGTCCGCCGGATCACGTCTCTCGCGGCGCGTCCCCGATCGAAGGCGTTCTGGATTCCCGGGGGCGTGGCGACCTCGCCGTCCTTCAGAACGTAGGCGATTCGCTTCATGTCGGTGTAGAAGTTCAGGTAGCCGACCCCCCAGTCGATCATCAGCAGATCGCCCCGCTGGATGATGCGCTCGTTCGACGTCGCCTCGATACCCGTCGGCCCGGTGATGTAGATGGAGGGCATCCCGAACGAGGTGTCGAGGCCGTTCTCGAGGAGCTGTTGTTCGATCCACCACGCCACGTCTTCGAGCGCGGTGATTCCCGGGGTGATGACCTCGTTCGAAAAGGCGCGCTCGGCGATCTTCCGCGACCATTCGCCCGCTTCTCCGAAGGCGACGATCTCGCTCGCAACCCGCCGGGAACGGAAGTCCGAAATCAGTTTCTCGGCCGAGACCAGGCGGTCCGCATAGGGCTCGCCGAACGTCTCCCGGAGATGCAGCCAACTCGTGTGGGAGAGCCCGTCCGCCGCCCCGATGCTGCGGGACATGTTCACGCCGATCCGCTCGGGGTCACGCTCCCGCACGAACTCGGCGAGATCCGCACTGCCGACGACCTGGTCGTAGACGCCACAGCGCTCGATCTTGTAACCGGTAACGCCGATAGCGACCCGCTCGATGCGGTCTTCTCCCCGGTCGGTGAAGATGACGTAGCCGGTGCTGCCGACGTAGCCGTGGCCCAGATCCGCCCAGAGCGGATCGCGGAGTCCTTCCTTCATCACCGTGATCCACATGTCGATCCCGTTCCCCCGCATCGCCTCGGGCAGGACGAGATCGAACTTGTCAGCGCGGATCTGACACATCCGCTCCCAGCGGATGCGCGCTTCGGTCTTGGCGTCAGCCGCGGCCGGGACGAGCAGGAGAGCGAGAGCCGCAGCAGCGACTCCTCGAAGTAGACGGGAACTCATGCAATTCCTCCTGCGCAAAGGGTACGCGAGAGGCGCGCGAGCGCCAGCGACGCGCCGGGGTTCGGCGAGCAGCCTGTGGCAAAAACTCCGCGGCTTTGCCGTGCGGAGTTATTCGGCCGGTGTTTCCGCTGAGACTTCGCTCCCGCCCACCTCTACGGCCGCGGGCGCCCCGACTGTGGCTTCCGGCTCCGAGACCGGTTCGTCGGATTCCTCCGCCCCAGTGTCGAGTTCCACGCCACCCGCCGCTTCGGCGAACATCTGCTCGAAGCTCGCGCGCGCCGCCTCGGCGGCGGCCCGCTCTTCTTCGCTGAGATCCTCGCTGTCTTCGGCCAGCAGTTCAGCGGCCTCTCTCGGGTCATAGACCTCGAGCTTGCCGGCCTTCAGCTCCGCGAGGGCAATCGCGGTCGGCCGGCGCGAAGGGGTCTTCACCTTGGGCGCCGCCCCCAGAATCAGTTGGCGCACCCGCTGCGCCACGGCGTTCGCCTGCAGGAATTGACTCGATTCTTCAATTTTCAAGTGGATCGCCTCCGCACACAGGACCGGCATCCCCTCCGGTCGGGCGGCGGAGTTTAGCGTGTCTGGCCGAGTTCTATTCCAGAACGTCCCGGAAAATCTCGAGCGAGCCGGGCGCCGCCCAGTCCCGCGCCCCGATGATGTGGGAAGCGAGCGTCCCGTCGCGGCGGATGATCCAGGTCTCCGGAAACTGGAAGACTTCGTAGCGCCGGGAAACGCGCTTCCCGAGATCGTGAAGCACCAGGAACCGCAGGTCGTGCTCAGCGACGAAGTCGGGAATGTCGGTATAGCGCTCGTCCACCGATACCGCGACCACCTTGAGTCCGTCCTCTCCGAGGAGATCCTCGAGGCGCTGGAGCGACGGCATTTCTTCCACGCAGGGCGGACACCAGGTGGCCCAGAAGTTGAGCACCACCACCTGACCCGCGAAATCCGAGAGCCGGTGGGTGCGCCGGTCAAGATCCAGAAGCTCGAAGGGGGGCGCCGTCTGGTCCGGGCTTGGGGGATCCGGCCGGTCTGCGCAGGCAGCGCCGAGCAACGCCAGTCCCAGGAGCGGAAACCCGAGCGCGGCGCGGAGGCTGGCCGGCCGGCCGCCAACGTTCAGGAAGAAACCCATCGCAGCTCGGAACGCCTCAGGAGGGCCCGGGTTCCCCGAGGAAGAAGAGCGAAAGCCCGGCGAGAGTCTTGGCGTCCTCGAAGCCACCGCTCATCAGCCGGCGGCGGCCCTCTTCGACGGGGATCTCGATCAGGTCGATTTCTTCCCCGAAGTCCGTGTCCTGCTCGCCCGGAGCGAGGCCTTCGGCCTGGAAGAGATGAATCACCTCATCGCAGAAACCCGGAGCGCTGAAGAACGATCCGATCAGGCGCAGGGTTTCGGCCGTATAGCCCGTTTCCTCCCGAAGCTCGCGCCGCGCCGTTTCCTCCGGGCGTTCGCCGGGTTCGAGCGTCCCCGCGGGAATCTCGAGGAGAAACCGGCCGGCGGCGTACCGGTACTGCCGAACCATCACCAGTCTGCGCTCCGGCGTCACGGCCACGATCGCTACCGCTCCGGGATGACGGACGACCTCGCGGCTCACGATCGGTCCGTAGTCGTTCGGGCCCGCCGGCTCGCGCGCCCGATCGAGTTCCAGGCGCAGCAGCCGGCCGGAGAACGGGACGCTGCGGTCGATCAAATGGGCGGAAACGGCGCTGGACGGGTCGGGCATCAGACAGGCAGTGTAAGTGGACCCGGGTGGAAAAATACGGCGCATGTGTCAAGAGACACGAACTCTTACGCAGTTGGGAGACACCAGCTTTTGCGCACCCCAAGTTCTGGGCCGGGGAGGCGTTTCGGGTCGGTGAGGGGCGAGGCGGAGGGAGCGGAGCGACCGAAGCTACGCCCCTCGCCGACCCGAAACGAGCGCCAGGGTGACGTCCGGGATCCAGCTCCGCCGGGTGCATCCGTCTCACGTCGCGTCCTCCGGACGACGCTCGTCGGCTGCCGGCGGGCGTAGGAGTTCGTCGAGCCCCTTCAGTCGATATCGCGGGAGCTCCGGTCGATATCAATCGTCGGCGGCACGAGCTCCGGTCGATAACGCGGGAGGGTCCGGTCGATATCAACGGTCGGCGGCCCAAGCTCCGGTCGATAACGCGGAGGGTCCGGTCGATAACGCAGGGGGTCCGGTCGATATCAACGGTCGGCAGCCCGAGCTCCGGTCGATAACTGTCAAGAGACACAAACTTTTGCGCACTTGGGAGACACCAACTTTTGCGCACCCCGTGTCGTGGGCCGGGGAGGCGTTTCGGGTCGGTGAGGGGCGAGGCGGAGGCCGCTTTTTCGAAGGGGCTCCAGTCCTCACCACCGCCGGATGTCCGGGTGATGCTGCACTTCCGCCGCGGCAACGCCCGCGACGGGCTGGGTCAATGCCAGCGGGCGCTCTTCGACTACAACCGGGTCCGGTAACTCGGCGAGGACAAGGTGGCCGAAGGTTGGGCGAAGGCCCTACGCAAGACGCCCTGGCCTGGCGGCGCTCCGGAGGGTCCCCGGCCGCACCCGGCGGGGAGGAATCCCGCCCACACTGAGCAGCCGTGGCCAATCCGTCGGCGGCCAGGAGAATCGCCGCCCCGCGGGCGGCGACGCCCGCAACCGGGCCGCGCAACGCCCGACCCGGATGTCTGGTCCTACTCGGCGGCGCTGTAGGTGAAGCTGGCGTCCGCGGTGGCCGACTCGCCGACCGTCACCGCCATCTCCATCTCACCGAGCCGCTCGTGCCAGACACCCACCGTGTAGTCGCCCGGGGGCACGTTCCCGATGCTGAAGGAGCCGTCCATGCTGCTGACCGCGAAGTAGGGATGGTCGAGGACGCCCGCGTAGCTGTTCATCCAGCGGTGCACGTCGCACTTGAACGGAACCATGACCTCGACGCTGTCGAAGGTTCGGGTCGTGCTCATGTTCGCCACCGGCTGGCCGATGTTGAACTCCTGATTGTTGGTCGGGGTCGCATGGATGTTGTGCAGCGTCGCGTCGCTGTTGAGGATGTTGAGTTCCTGGCCAACCTGGAGTCCCAGGACGTGCGGAACGTAGACGCAGCCCTCCTGGTTCAGGGTGACCGGCTCGGTCGGCGTCGGGAAGCTCATTCCCTCGAGACCGCCCTTGATGTAGACGAACGCGTTCTGCAGTCCGCCCTCCATGTCGGTGATGACGAACTCGGTCATCACGGCGCTCTCGTGCATGCGCGCGCAGTTCGGGTCCGCGGCCATCTGGATGGTGTCGGCCGGCGGAGCGTCGCCGTCGAGCATGATCGTGCCGTTGATCGTGCCGGCGGTCGCCGGATCGACAGTGGCCATGGCCGCGACCGGGGCGGCCTCCATTGCGGATTCCGAATCGCCGCCACCGCCGCAGCCGGCCAGCAGGGCGAGGGCAAGGGGAACCGCGAACAGAATGAGCGTGCGAGGGGCTCGGTAAAGCATCTTGCGGGGAACCTCCGTTCCTTGTGCAGGGGGATGAATAACGGTCCGCAACCGGTGGACCTGACAGACTCAGAGCCGCACCTGACAGTCGGGAAACCGACTCAGCGGGGCGATTCCGCCCCGGAATTGAGCCGGGAATTGTAGCAGCCCGCGCGCCTCGAGGCCCGGTTCCATGCGGGGAAGCTCCTTGATGGGATGTTTCGGGGCCACCGTCACCCCCGCGTCCCTTTCCCGAGACAGAATACGCGGGAAATGTCCGGGCGAATACGGAAGGTCATGCCGGCCGCCCTGGCCGCCGTGCTCTCCGCAGCCATCGCGGGCGCCTTCGCCGCCGCCGCGGGTCACCGGATGCAGCAGGATCCCTTCCGCATCCAGGTGCAGGTGGAGGCGGTGAACCTGGGGGTGGCGGTCAGCGACGAACGCGGCCGCTTCGTTTCCGGCTTGACCGCCGACGACTTCGTGGTTCGGGAAGACGGCATCCCCCAGCAGATCAGCTTCTTCGCGGCCGAAGCGGCGCCTCTCACGATCCTGGTGCTCCTCGACGCCTCGCTGAGCATGAGGGCGAGTCTCGACTACGTCAAGGAAGCGGCAGCCACCTTCGTGGATCGGCTCTGGGAAGGCGATCGCGCCATGATCGGCGAGTTCAACGACCGGGTCCGTTTCGGAGGAGAGTTCACCGACGACCGGTACCGGCTGGTCACCAACATCATGGCTCTTGACCCGCTGGGGCCGACCGCGCTCTACGACGCCTCGATCCTGGCCCTCGAGCGACTTTATTTCGCCGATGGTGACCGCAAGGCGCTCCTGATCTTCACCGACGGGGACGACTCACGGAGCATGGGCTTCGGGAGCGAGGCGAGCGCCGGGGACGCCATCGAAGCGGCCCGGCTCACCGATGCCGTCGTCTACGCCATCGGGTTTGAAGGAAACGGCGCCCGGGTCAACAAACGGTTCCTGCGCCGGCTCACGGAAGAAACCGGCGGTCAGGCGCTCTTCCCGGAACGGACCGGAGATCTCATCAGCAGTTTCGCGCGGATCGAGGCGGACGTGCACGCCCAGTACCGGTTGGCTTACATCCCGCGCGAGGCGGAGCGGGATGGCGAGTGGCGCGAAATCGAGGTGTCGGTCCGCGAGCGGCGCGACCTTCTGGCCCGTACCCGAAACGGCTACTACGCGTTCCCGACCGAGGAATGAACCGAGAGCCCACGATACCCGGGCACGACAGCGGAATCCGACTCGCGGTTGCCTCCGGTCGACGATCCGACCTTACGGCGCCCTCCAACTCCCGCGGCGCAGCAGTTCGCCGCTGCCCGCCCCGGCCAGAATCTCTTTGTTCTCGTAGACGACCTCTCCCCGGCGCAGCGTCATCACGGGCCAGCCCGTGACCTCCCATCCGGCGTAGACCGAGAAGCCCGTCCCCGAGAACATGTCCTCGTCGCGGATGGTGCGCGTCTCGTCCGGATCCCAGAGGACGATGTCGGCGTCGGAACCCACCGCAACCGCGCCCTTGCGCGGGTAGAGGCCGAAGAGCTTGGCGGCGTTGGTCGAGGTCACCGCCACGAAGCGCTCCTCGGAGATGCGTCCCTGGACGACGCCCTCGGAATAGAGCATCGGCCGGACCACCTGGAGGTTGTTCAGGCCGGCCCGATGACGGGAGATGGTCTGCGAGGGGTCCAGCTTCTCTTCGCGCAGGTACGCGACGTGGTCGGTGCCGAGCACATGCACCGATCCGCTCGCGATGCCGGCCCAAAGCGCGTCCTGGTCACGCTGCTCACGCAGCGGCGGCTGCCCCACGTAGAGCCCGCGGTCCGGGCCCTCGAAGCGTGCCCGGGTGAAGTGAAGGTAGATGGGGCGCGTCTCGACGAAAACGCCGAGCCCGCGGTCCCGGGCATCCTGCAACACGCGCAGCGCACCCTCCGAGGAGACGTGAACGGCGTAGATGGGCGCCCCGGTAGCCTCGGCCATGGCGACCGCGCGCTGGGTGGCCACCACCTCGCCGACGACCGGACGGCTTTCCGGGAAGTACTCGAGCGAGGTACGTCCCGCGGCGGTGAGCTCGGCCACCGCGCGGGCGAGGATGGGTCCGTCCTCGCAGTGCACCATGGTCAGGACGCCGGCGCGCCCCGCTGCGTCGATGGTCGCCAGGTAGTCGGGCACTTCGGCGTCGAACCCGGTCCGCACCATGAAGATCTTGGTGCTGGTCTGGCCGGTTTCGGCGGCCAGGGTCGTCATCTGGCCTTCCTGGGTTGCGGGGTCGTTGATGCCCGCGTGCAGGATGACGTCCGCGACCGCCTGCTCACGGATGAGCGCCGCCTCGCGCTCGACGGCCTGGGCGAGCGTCCGCCCCTCGGCCGGGAAGGCGAAGTTCGAGATGGTGGTGATGCCTCCCGCGAGCGCCGCTTGCGACCCGGTGCGGTAGTCGTCGCGGAGGCGTCCCCCCAGGTGGACGTGCGGATCCACCCCGCCCGGCATCACCAGCAGCCCGGTGGCATCAATCGCGCGGGCGCCGGCCCCCGGGGTTAGTCCGGTCCCGATCTCGACGATGGTCCCGTCCCGCACCCGCACGTCCGCATCGAATCGCCCCTCCGGGGTGACCACCGTGCCCCCACTGATGAGAATCTCCTGCGCGGCCAGATCGGGTGCGAACGCTCCCGCCACCAGCAGGCCGGCCGACAAGAGGTTGGGGAGGTTCAGCAGGCGGGTCATGGCGTCCTCCTGGGCGGCGGGTCGGCGTCGGAGCACACGATAACCGAGCCTTGCGCCCGACCCTCAAGGAGCGCCGACCGGGAGCCATTTGGCGCCAGCGTGGCGGCTACCCCGGAACGATCTCCCCGACCCCTGCGGGGTGCGATGCCGGCTTTGAAGGCCGGCGCTCCTTCTGAAACCCGCTGCGCGCCGGTCAGGGCGTGGCGGCGATGGGTTCCTCGCCGCGAATCGCCGGTGCAGCCACCTCCGGCGCCCTCACCGCTACGGCCTTCTGCGCGCGTCTGCGGCGCGACACCAGCACGTAGCCGGCCCCGGAGGCGAAGACCGCGTAGGGCATCGCCAGCAGGAACAGGATCGCGTTGTTGAAGCTGGCCGCAACCTCTTCGTTCTGCTCGAGGGCGGTCCGGCACATGGAGCATTGAGCGGACCCGTCGGCGGGCAGGAGCGCGATGAGCGCTGCCGCGGCGATCAGGACGAGCAGGCCGGAACGGAACATCGGATCAGCCCGAGTACTCGTTGAGGCTCTGGAACGACTCCAGGATGTGGCCGCCGTCGTAGGCCGGGAGCACGAACATCAGGATGGCGGTGACGAACAGTCCGACCATCACCGTCAGGATGAGCCCCATGTGCTCGAACTTCAGGTGCATGTAGTAGAAGATGATCAGGGTGGCCTTGATCGCGGAGCCGAAGAGCAGAACCACGACCGCCAGCGCGGCGGGCAGGTTGGCGCCTTCAATGGCAATCATGAGGAGGGTGACGGCGAGGAGCACCACCCAGAGCAGCCAGTAGAAGCGGTAGGGATGGGCGTCACTTGACACTTGGCTTCTCCTAGACCAGATAGAAGAGGGCGAAGACGAAGACCCAGACGAGGTCCACGAAGTGCCAGTAAAGGCCGGCGTTCTCCACGCCGGCGGGGGAGTAGCGGCCCATGGCGGCCCGGATCGCCACCACCAGCAACACGGTCACACCGGTGAGGACGTGGAAACCGTGGAAGCCGGTGATGATGAAGAAGAACTGGCTGAAGGTAGGCGAACCCCACGGGTTGCCCGTGATTCCGCCGCCCTCGTGGATGAATACGGACCATTCATAGGCCTGCATCCCGAGGAAGATGAAACCTCCGAGGATCGTGAGCCAGACGAACTGGGCGGCCCGCGCCGAACGTCCGAGTTCGGCCGCCTTGACCCCACAAGCCATGGTGGCGGACGAAGTGATCAGCACGAAAGTCATCGCCGCGATGTAGGTGAGGCTGAAGACCTCGCTCTGCGCGGGCCAGTCTCCCGTGGCAATCCGCACCACGCCGTAGCTCACCAGCAAGCCGGCGAACAGCAACGCGTCCGTGACGATGAAGAACCACATCATCATCTTCTGCCAGGTCACACCGAAGGGGCTCGCACCGCCCCCCCAGTCCGCCTGAGCAATCGCGGTCTGGCTCATGCGTCCTCCTCTCCCAATCGGCGTCCCGTTTGCGAAACGGACATCAGCCGAGAAGAGACAGTACGGCCAGCAGATAAATCCACAGGCCGCCTACGAAATGCCAGTAGATGGCGGTCAGGGTGGGTGCATCCGAACGCCCGGGAACGAGCCGGCCGGCAGCGGCCAGTCCGAACAGCGCCAGCAGGGCGACGACGCCCGCCAGCAAGTGGGCGGCGTGAACACCGGTCAACACGAAGAAGAAGGAACTCTTCGGGTGACTCTGGAGGTAGACGCCGGCCTCGTTGAGCGATAGCCAGGCAGCGTACTGGCTCACCAGGAAGCCGGTGCCGAGCGCGGCGGTGGCGGCGCTCCAGGATCGGAAAGAGGCCAGGTTGCGGTCCCGGAAGGCGCGCCGGGCCATCTCGAGGGTGAGCGAACTGACCACGATCAGGGCAGTGCTCATCCAGAGCACCGGAGGCAACTCCAGGGCCGTCCAGTCCCCGCCTCCGCTCCGCACGATGTACGCCGAGGTGAAGGCGGCGAACAGCATCGTGATCCCGCCGAGGCCCACCAGCAGCCCGAGGCGGTTGATGTGACGCCGGTCGGAACTGGACCGCGCCGCATCCAGAGGCGCCGCTATTCCGCTGGTCAGCGAATTCACCTTGCTCATCCCGTGAAACCTGGCTCAGGCCTCCCACTGCGGCGTGAAATCCCGCTTCTTGCCGGGCTCGGAATAGTCATAGGGCCAGCGATGGGCGTCGGGAATCTCACCTTCCCAGTTTCCGTGCCCCGGATGCGGCGGCGTGGACCATTCAAGACCCGCGGCGTTCCACGGGTTCTCGGTTGCCGGTTTCCCGCGAGCCATGCTCGCGAAGTAGTTGTAGATGAAGATCAACTGCCCGGCGAAGAGCACGAAAGCAGCGATCGTGATGAAGAGGTTCACCGGCTGCAGCGGCTGCAGGTACTCATAGACGTTCGGGTCGTAGATGCGCCGCATCATCCCCGAGACACCGAGGTAGTGCATCGGGAAGAAGACCGCGTAGTAGGCGACGAAGGTGATCCAGAAATGGATCTTCCCGAGACGCTCGCTCAGCATCCGGCCGAACATCTTTGGGTACCAGTAATAGACCGCCCCGAACGCCCCGAAGAGCCCGGCCCCCGCCATGATGAAGTGGAAGTGGCCGACGACGAAGTAGGTGTCGTGCAACTGGATGTCGACAGCGTTGGTCCCCAGGAAAATCCCGGTCAGACCGCCGGTCACGAACAGTGAAACCACGCCTAACCCGAACAGGGAGGCGCTCGTGAATTGGATCCGTGCCCGGGCAATGGTGAACAGCCAATTGAACGCCTTCACCGCCGATGGGATGGCGATCGCGAGGGTCGTCACCACGAACAGGCTGCCGAGAAACGGGCTCATCCCGCTCACGAACATGTGGTGTCCCCAGACCAGGAAGCTCAGGGTGCCGATCGCTCCGATGGCGTACACCATCGAGCGGTAGCCGAAGATCGGCCGGCGGCAGAAGGTGGCCAGGATGTCCGAAGTGAAACCCATGGCCGGCAGCATGATGATGTAGACCTCGGGGTGGCCGAGGAACCAGAAGAGGTGCTGCCAAAGCAGCGGCGTCCCGCCCTCGTGGGGCATCAGGGTGTCGCCGATGAAGATTCCGGCGGGGAGGAAGAAGCTGGTTCCGAGCGACCGGTCGAAGGTCAGCAGCAGGGCGCCCGCGGCCAGAGCCGGGAAGGACAGCAGACCCAGAATGCCGACCACGAACTGGGCCCAGGTGGTGAGCGGCATTCGCATCATCCGGAGCCCCCTGGTTCTGAGGTTCAGGATGGTCACCACGAAGTTCAGGCCGCCCATGGTGAACGAGGCCACGAAGAAGATCATCCCGACCAGCCAGAGGGTCTGGCCCAGGTCGGAACCCGGTATGGCGCTGCGGATCGCCGACAGTGGCGGATAGGCCGTCCAGCCCGAGGCTGCGGCGCCTCCCTCCACGAAGAAGGAAATGATGATGATGATCGCCCCCGGAACGACGGTCCAGAAGGACAACATGTTCAGGAACGGGAACGCCATGTCCCGCGCCCCGATCTGGAGGGGAATCAGGAAGTTCCCGAATCCGCTTACGGGAAGCAGCGAGAGCAGGAAGAACACCATGATCGTCCCGTGCATGGTGAACAGCGAGACGTAGAACTCGGGAGTCATGATCCCGCTGGCCATCCCGACGGGGAACAGGTTCTCCAGGAAGGGCCAGGGCTTCGAGGGGAAACCGAGCTGGAGCCGGATCAGCACCGCCAGGATGCCGCCGATGAACCCCATGGTCATCGCGAGCGTGAAGTACTGCTTGCCGATCATCTTGTGATCGAAGCTGAAGATGTACCTGCTCACGAAGCTTTGCTTGCCGTGCTCCATCGCGTTACTCCGTAGTTCTTGGGGTGATCCGCTTCGTCGTTCGATTCCTGACCGGTGCGCCTATTCGGCCGAGACGGGCGGAGAGTCCGCCGGCGGCGCCGCATCCGCGACCGCGGCCGGTGCGTTGTCGTTCAGCCACTGCCGGTAGTCCGCTTCTTCCATCACCTCGAGGAAGGCGCGCATCCGGTAGTGGCCGAGCCCGCAGAGTTCGGCGCACGCCACCTCGTAGCTCCCCGTCTTGACCGGAGTGAACCAGACCTCGGTGGTCATGCCGGGTACGAGGTCCTGCTTCACCCGGAAGTTCGGCAAGAACAAGGCGTGCTGGACATCCTTCGACCGCATGAGAATCCTGGCGGGGCGATTCACGGGCAGCACCAACTGGTTGGTAAGAACCCAGTCGTCGGCAGCCGCCGCGTCGCCCTCATCGAGTCCGATCTGGTTGTCGATCGCGTAGAGCGTCGGATCGAAACGGCCGAATTCACCGTCGGCGCCGGGATAGTGGAAGTCCCATTGGAACTGCGCCCCCACCGCCATCACCGTGACCGCATCATCCGGCGCCGGCCCCCGTACCCGATCCCAGTAGATCAACCCGGTGAAGACGATGGGAATGAGGATGGCCGCCGTGCCGATCGTCCAGGTGAGTTCAAGCTTGTGGCTCTCGTGCCAGTGGCTCGACGTGGCCCCGGGCCGATCGCCGCGGTACCGGTAGATGACGTAGCCGAGCGCGAGCTGATAGAGGATGTAGGCGGCGCCGGTGATCCCGAGGATTACGTAGTAGAGGCTGTCGAGATAGCCCCGGTCGGAAGCCAGCTCGGGCACTCCGTAGCGAACGTAGAAGAGCGACGAGAGCACCACGATCGCCCAGATGACGACCGCCATCGCGATCCCCTGAAGACTTCCCCGGCTTCCCTTCGGTTCATCGGCCATCTGATGTTTCTCCTGGGGTTTACTGGCGGAACGCTTGCTGGCTAGGGCGTTCCGAATCGGCTTCGCTCAGAGATCCCAAAGGATCAGCGGTCGTAATTCATCAGGTACGACGCCACCGCGCGCATCTGGGCCATCGGATCGCCATCCAGAACGTCGGGCAGCGGCGTCAGCCGGTTGCCCTGCTGATCGGTCGGCCAGAACTGCGGCATCTGGGTGCCGGGCGTAATGGACTGCGGGTCGAGCATCCAGGCCACGATCCAGTCGTGGGTGAGCCGCTCTCCCGAGAGCCGGAAGGACGGCGCGAGCTGCGAAGCCTCCATGGTTCCGGCGGCCGCCGCGATGTGACAGCGCTCGCACTGGAGCTGGTCGAGGAGCTGCGCGCCCACCCGGAGTTCCGCGCGGTCGTACTCCCGGTCCTGTTCGTCGTCGAACGGCTGCGCGCCGTCCATCGCCAGGAACCCGGAAATGAGGGTGTTGGCTTCCTCGTTGGTGAAGTTGAAGGTCGGCATCCGGACGTTCATCCAGAACCGGACCTCGGTCGGATCCTCGAAGAAGTGATAGAGCCAGTCCGCCTGCGTCCGGATGCCCTGGGTGTGCAGGTTGGGGGGGCGCATTCCGGTGTCTTCGATCGTCTCGTAGATCCCGCCGCCGACGCCGTCAATGAGATGGCAGCCCCGGCAGTTGTAGTTGTGGATCAGGTGGCGGGCCTGCTCCGCAACCGCCTCGGCCGCGGACAGCGTCTTGACGCCCTCCTGCGGGAATTCGTCGCGCACCAGGCCCAGCACGTTTCGCACGATGTGCCGCCGGTCGCTGTCGGTGAAACCGAACTGCGGCATGCGCAGCTTCTCGGCCGGGCTCTTCACCTTGCCCCGGTCGTAGCTGCGGGGGTGGGCGACCTTCTGCTCCAACCACGCCTGCCGGGTGTGCGGGATGTCGATATAGCCGAAGTCCAGGCGCGTAACCATCTTCGATCCCCAGGTCGAGAGGTCCACGCCGATCTTCTGGGCGTCCTCGAAGCCGCCGATCTCGTGGCAACCGAAGCAGCCATGCCGGCGAATCAGCCATTCCCCCGAAAAGAGCAACTTGTCGCGCTCCGACATCTCGGCGAGACGGTCGGCAGCCATCGCATCCGGGAGGCTTGTCCTCAGGAACTCGAGGGTCAGTCCGTCGAGTTCACCGGCGTCCGCCTGCGGAACCGCCGTCGATGCAAACTCGGTCGATTCGAGCCCCATGAGCCAGACGGTGATGTCGGCAGCCTCCTGGTTGGTGAGCCGGAGATCCGGCATGTAGGTCTCTTCCCAGTAGTGCCGGGGGTTGCGGACCCACTCATAGACGAAACCGGGGTCGAGTTTGGTGCCGGTTCCGACGAGCGCCGGACCGCGCCGGCGGTAGATGCTCGCCTGGTCGTAACCGGTCTCGTCGGTGAGGTGGCATCCGAGACAGCCGATCTCGTTGACCAGCGCCTCCCCGCGCTCCGCACTCCCCCTCGGGGGGGCGGCGTAGTCGGCGTCGTCCGTCGATTGCTCGAAGACGTACTCCACGATCGCCGCGACCTCGGTGTCGTTGCGAGCCCTGAGGTCGGAGTCCGGGTTGTTCTCGAGATTCCAGAAAGTCGGCATCCAGGTGGATTGCCGGAACGTCTTCGGATCCCGGATCCAGCGCGCCACGAAGTCGCGATCCGTCTTGTGGGCGATCTGCTTGAGCGACGGTCCGCGGTTTCGCTTGTCCTCGTAACCGGTCGTGTTGTGGCATCCCCAGCAGCCGGCGAGTTCATAGGTCATCCGGCTCTGGTTGAGCTTTTCTGCTCCGGGAATGAAGACCTGGTCGCGGTGACACTTGATGCAGCCCGCTTCCGTGAGGTCAGTCTGGTACATCGGGCTGTCCCAGTAGTGGTCCTCTTTCCAGCCGTACTGCTCCATCCACTCGTGTTCTTCCTCGACCGACTCGGGAGTGTGGGTCGCTCCGCTGAAACTCAGCTTTCGTCCACGTCCGAGGTGGCAGGACGTGCAACCGAAGTCGTCCACCGGGTGGTTGGACTCGCGACTGATGAAAATGTCCAGATTCGGGTGGGTGGTAAAGGGCTGGGGCGCGTCCGCGTACTCGGGGTTGTCGATCCCGAGATGACAGGTCTGGCAGCGGTCGATTCGCGGTACCTGGGCGAAGTTGAGTTCTTCGGTGACGTTGCGGACCAGTACCTGTTGGACTTCGATGGAGGGATCGATGAAGTCCACGACCGGCAGGTTACGGAAGGTGTTCGGCAAGCTGGGAGCCAGGCTGTTGAGCTTGTTGCGGGCGAGCGTGACCGCCTGAGTCAACTCTTCCATTTCGCCGGCCAGTTCCGTAACGCTGGATCGTCCTTCACGGAGTTCGGCTCGCTTCTGGTTCAAGTCGAAGTCGAGGGCCACCCGCACGTCCCGCGCTGCGAAGAAGCTCGCTTCGAGCGACTGGAACTCCTCGTCGCTCACTGCCCTGCCGAGAGGTGTGCCGCGCTCGCGGGTCTCCTCGTAGTAGAACTTGTCGGAGTCGTAGACCGCCTTGATCTCGCGCTCGCGAATGTCCGCCAGCGTGCGGCGCGCGTCAAGGTCGGCGATTTCCGTCTCGAGGGCCACGAGGGCGGCCTGCTCGGCGGCGAGAGCGGTCTCGGCCTGCTGGAGTTCCGCCTGGATGCGCTGCAGCTCCGTCTGACTGATCGCCTGCTGCGCCTCCTGGATCTGACGCGCCGTCAGGTCGCGTTCCATCTGGACGAACTGCCGCTGGTAGCCCTTCCATTCCCGCGAGTAGTCGAACCAGATCATCCATAGCGTCGACAGGAGCAGGAAGACGCTCGAAACAGCGAAGATGACGTTCAGCTTCGAGATGTTGTGAGCGTGGCCGGGGGCGACTTTGGACACTGCTGGTTGCCTAGATGTTGAAGAAGATTTCGGGGAAGGCGACGATGTACTTCAGGTTGAACGCCCACCGCAGATACATCTTGATCGGCAGGCTCATCATGATCAGGAAGAGGCTCACCCCGATGTAATACCGGGTGGCTCCCATCTTTTCGTAGTAGTGGTGGCAGCTCAGCCACTTCAGCCCGGTCGGAAGCCGGTCTTTCGACCAAGACATGACCACCGGCAGGACGAATACATAGACCCCCACCATCAGAATTCCGAGCCATTCCCTGAGGAGCGCGGCGAAAAGGCCGCCGCTCGGCAGGGGCTGTCCGAGCAGCTTCACCCAGAAGAAGTCGGAGACGTTGACGTTGAGCAACGGCTCCACCCGATGCACGTCCCAGTACTCGTAGGGGCCGAAGAAGTTCCAGTTGGGCCCCCTCAGGAAGGTGCCCGAGATCACCAGCAGGCTCCAGAGGATCAAGAAGCCGTACAGGAAAATGATGATCTCGGCCTTTCGCTCCTTGAAGGTGAAGTAACCGTTGCCCTTGGGGTTCGTGTCGATGTAGGGAATCGCCATGAGACCCACGATGATGAGGGTGGGGAACACCACTCCCGCGAGCCAGGGGTCGAAGTAGACGAGCATCTCCTGGAGTCCGAGGAAATACCAGGGCGCCTTCGAAGGATTCGGGGAGTCGGCCGGGTTCGCCGGCTGCTCCAGCGGCGCCGCCGCCAGGATCGACCACACGAGCAGCACGATGCTGAGCAGCACCATCGCGAGCATCTCGGTGTAGACGAGATCCGGCCACACCCAGACCTTCTCCGCTTCTTCCTTTTCCAGTACCTCGGTGCCGCCTTCGCGCCGTCTGTCGTTCTGGATCCCCTGGTGCATCGCGAACCAGGTAAAGAAGAAGACCAGGAAGATGACGCCGGTGATCGGGATGTTGTCCGGCTTCGCGACGATCAGGAAGAAGTTGGGGTCCCACATGCTGGCGACATAGAACACCGTCAGCACCGCAAAGAAGATCTTGGCGGAAGTCCGGCTCCAGACCTGCGTGAAACGGAAGGCGAGCAGGAGTCCGACCGTCGTGATCGTGAACAGGACAGTGGGCCCGGAGGCCCAGTTCACGAGGTCCTGGAAGAGGTCGATCACCGTCTCAACTCGTCTCTCTCGGGCGGTCTTCTCTCAAGCGCCGGTTCGCAACCGGGCCTACATCGGCCCCGAGATACCCCCGTCCTTGCGGACCCGCCAGAAATGCACCGCCATCAGGAAGGCGGCGACCAGGGGTAACCCGACACAGTGGAGGACGTAAAAGCGGAGGAGCGTCGGCTGGCCGACCGAACGGGCGCCCAACAATGCGAAGCGCGCGTCGTTCCCCGCGTTGATGAGGCTGATGTCCCCCAGGGTGAGCGACGCCGATAACGGCCCCTCGGTTCCGAGCAACGGAGTGGCCCGGGCCATGTTGGAGCCGACCGCGATGGCCCAGATCGCGAGCTGGTCCCAGGGCAGCAGATAGCCGGTGAAGGAGAGGAGCAGGGTGAGCACCAGCAGGACCACGCCGATGCCCCAGTTGAACTCCCGCGGCGGCTTGTAGGAACCGGTCATGAAGACGCGCAGCATGTGCAGCCACACGGTGATGACCATCGCGTGCGCGCCCCAGCGATGGAGTTCCCGCATGATGCCGAGCGGCACGTGCTCCTGCAGGTCCACGATGTCCGCGTAGGCGTATTCCACCGTGGGCCGGTAGTAGAACATCAGGAGAAGCCCGGTGAACGTGAGGACCAGGAACAGGAAGAAGGTGATCCCTCCCATGCACCAGGTGTAGCGGAGCTTGATTCCCGCTTTCCGGGACTTCACCGGGTGCAGGTGCAGGAACACGTTGCTCATCATCACGAGCGCGCGGTTCCGGTTGCTGACCGGCTTGCCGTGACGGAAGATCGAGGTCCAGACCTGCGAGTCCGTCGCCTCCTTCCAGGCAGCGGAGAGAGGGGCCAGGATGCGGTTCAACATGACGCCCCCGATCGCTCTATGTGAGGGACAGGAAGGAAGCGGGGTCGGACCACTGACCCGCTTCGAACTTGAAGAGGCGCGACTTGTCGATGAGCACCTGGCCGTCCTCCGCGAGACTCACCCCCACCCGCTCCAGCGGCCGGGGCGCCGGTCCCTCGAAGTTGATCCCGCTGGCGTAGAACCCGCTGCCGTGGCAGGGACACTTGAACTTGCTCTCGGCCTCGAGCCAGTTCGGGGTGCATCCCAGGTGGGTGCAAATGGTGGACAGGGCGTAGATCCCCTCCTCGTCCCGGACGACCCAGACCTGGTAGCGCTCCTTGAAGCGGGTGTCCACCACGCCGATGGCAAAGTCCTCCGGGAAGCCGGCCGTGAAGGTCGAGGGCGGCTCGGTGAGGACGTTCGGGAACATGAACCGGCCCGCCGCAGTAAGACCGGCGGCCATCGCGGCAGTGAACATGGCCCAGCCGATGGCGAGGAAGGGGAACTCCCTGCGGGTTACCTTCTTGGCGGCGGCGGCGGCCCGCCGAGGTGCGGGCTTCCCGGTGGTGGCTGGTCTGGCGCCAGCGGCCGGCTTGGCGGCCGGGGCCGGTTTTTCGCTCGGGACCGGTTTGCCGGCTGCTGGTTTGACCGGGGGATCAGGCATGGGTGGAATCTGTGGAGGCGGCGTATGGGCGCGGGATTTTAGCGGAATCCTCCCAAAACCGAATGGTGCTTTCGTCAGCGAGACGGCGGCTGGCCGGTTCGCCCCCTGCCCGCAAGAGCCGAGAGGGCTGCCTCCCGGACCCGGAGGTCCGGATCGCTGTCGGCGACCTCCTGAAGCCGGGCCCGGACCATCTCGGTTTCGAGTACGCCGGCTGCCTGAACGGCGCTCAGCCGGGCGAGCGCGCGCTCCCCGTCCAGCATGCCGGGGACACCCGTCCAGTAGTCCGGCTCCATCATGCCGAGCAGCCTTTCGGCGGCCGCCCCGTCCCCAATTCGAGCGAGCGCCACCACCGCGTTCACGGAAACATCCAGCACCGGATCGTCCACCGCACGCCGCAGCGCCTCGGCGCCCGCGGGATCGCCGATGGCCCCGAGCCCGTAAACCGCCATCGTGCGGAGTCCCGCATCGTCGGCCTGGCTGGCTTCTCCGAGCGCGGAGACGGCGGTCTCGCCACCGATGGCCCCGAGCGCCCAGGCCGCGTAGACCCGGACCGTCTCGTCCGGGTCGGAGAGCGCGGAGGCGAGCGCCGGAACCGCCGTCTCCTCCAGGAGGGTTCCGAGGGCGAGCGCGAGATACTGGCGCACCCACGGATCCGCCGGCGCCTCCGCTTCTTCGAAGGCCCGCACCAGATCGGGACCGAGGGCGCGGAACTCCCCGGGATCGCCGTGCTGGATCCGGTTCGCCAGCTCGAACGCCGCCTGCCGCCGTTCGCGGTGCCCCCCGGAGCGGATCCGCTGGAGATGTTCGCCGGGCGTCGTGTCGTCGGATACGAGCCACGCGAACCCCAGGAAGATCCCCACCCCGAGGATCACCACGAGCATGGGGATCACGAAGAACTGAAGCAGGGTCCGGGCGAAGGAAACGTCGCCCGGACCCGGCGTGGGAGGGGCCTGATCTGTCATGTCGGGTCCGGCTGGGCTCAGATCGCCTCGAACTCGCTGATCCTGGCCCGATCCCGCTGGATGCCCCGGAAGGTAGGGATGTCCACCGTCTTCATCGGATCGGTGTAGGCGGTGTCGGGATGGGTGTGCACCGCGATCGCGATGCCGGACGCGCCGGCGCTGAGCGCGGCGCGGGCCAGCGGGCGCACGCGATCCCGTTCCGTGACCGCATGCGAAGGATCCACCAACACTGGCAGATGGGAGATGCGCCGGACGACCGGGACTCCATGGAGATCGAGCAAGGTGCGCCGCTGGCCGCCAGTCCGGATGCCGCGCTCGCAGAGGACCACATCCCGCTTCTCGCGGGCGAGAAGGGACTCCGCCGCCATCAGCCACTCTTCAACGGTTGCGGATGGGCCCCGTTCCAGTATGACGGGCACCGCGAGGCCGGCGGCGATCTCGAGAAGCGGTTCGTTCTCCATGTGACGCCCGGCGATCTCGACGGCGTCGACGGACTGGGCCACTCGCTCGGCGGTCCGCGGGTCCACGATCTCCGTAATCACCGGGATCCCCGTCTCCTCGCGCACCCGTTCCAGGGTATGGAGGCCCTCATCGCCAACACCTGCGAAATGGTACGGCCCGACACTCTCCGACCCTAGCCGGGCGCGGAACAGGTCGGCGTCCGCCGCCCGGAGGGCGCGAGCGATCTCGACAGTTCGCGCCTCGGTCTCAACGCTGCACGGTCCGGCGATCACCACCGGGTCGGGTCCGCCCACCGCCACCCCGCCGATCTCGACCACGCTGTCCGCCGGGTGAACCTCCCGGCTGACCAACTTGAACGGCTTGGTGACGGGAATGCACTGCGTCACACCCGGGAGCCGGATCAGGAACGAAGGGTCCACCGGACCCCGGTTCCCGGTGACGCAGATCGCGGTCCGGTCGGCGCCCGGGACCCGGAGGGGAGCGAAACCCATGTCGCGGATCGCGGTCTCCACCCGCCGGCATTGCTCTTCGGTGGGGGCCGTCCCCATGATGACCAGCATGGACTAACCGCCCGCCGAAACCGCGCCCCACGCGGCGCCGCGAGGCGCCGCGTGCCACAAAGTTCTTTCCACGGGCCTTTTACTCCTCTGCGGTGAGTCCGAGTACGGCGGAACGGTAACCGGCGAGCAGGTCCGCTGCATCCCCTGAACTCCGGTAGAGACGCTCCACCACTCGCACGAGATGGCTTCCGACGACCGCAATCCGCGCGCCGGCCCCGAAGGCGCTCTCGATCTGGTCCCGGCCGGAGAGCCCGAAGCCGAGGCAGACGGGAACGTCCACCTTCCCTGCCACTTCGGTAACGCGCCGCAGGACCGTGGTGAACCCACCGTGACGGACTCCCGTGACTCCCTGAAAGCCCGCGAGGTAGACGAAAGCGGAATCCTCGGCGAGTCGGTTGAGACGCGGCCCCGGAGTAAGCGGCCCGGCCAGTTCCACGTGGCCAATGCCGGCGCGCCGGCAGGCCCGGCGAAGGGGACGCGCTTCTTCCAGCGGGATGTCCGGCACGAGCAGTGTGGAAGCCCCGGCCTGGCTCACGGTGTCCGTGAATCGTTCGTACCCGATCCGGTGCACGAGATTCCCGTACACCAGGAGGTTGAGCGGGATACCGGGACAGGAATCCGCGATCGCTGCCAGCAGCTCGAACCCACGCCGGGTGGATGTACCCCGGGCGAGCGCCCGGCCCGCGGCCGCCTGGATGGCCGGCCCGTCGGCTATCGGATCGCTATAGGGAAACCCGATCTCGCGCATCCGGGCGCCCGCCCAGGCGGCCGGGCGGGGGCCGCCGGGAGGGCCGCCCCGGCGTCTAGCGGATCGCTAGGGGAAACCCCGATCTCGAGCACCGGGGCCCCCGCCGAGACGGCCGTGCGGGCCAACTCCACGCACACGTCCGGGTTTGGATCGCCGAGCACCAGGAACGGGGAAACCGCCGGTCCCTGGTCCATCGAGGCGCGGAGCGCGGCCAGGCTCATGAGGACCGGCCGAGCGAGAAGTAGGTCTCGAGATCCTTGTCCCCCCGGCCACAGAGGTTCAGGAGCACCCGCGATCCGGCGGGAATCTCCCCGGACTGCCGGGCGCGAAGGACGTAGGCGAGCGCGTGGGAGGGCTCGAAGGCGGGGACGATCCCCTCGGTGGCGGACAGCACTTCGAAGGCCGCCAGCGCTTCCTCGTCGGTAGCGGCCACGTAGCGGGCCCGGCCGATCTCCTGAAGGTGGGCGTGCTCGGGACCTACCCCGGGATAGTCGAGTCCGGCCGAAATGCTGTGCGGTTCGAGGATCTGGCCTTCCTCGTCCTGCAGCACCATAGTGCGCGCGCCGTGCAGCAGGCCGGGCGTGCCACGGACCAGGGTCGCGCCATGCCTTCCGCTGTCAAGACCAGCCCCACCGGGCTCCACGCCGACAAGACGTACCGACTTTTGGGGAACGAAGGCGTGAAAGATGCCGATGGCGTTGCTGCCGCCACCGACACACGCCACCACCACGTCCGGGAGCCCTCCGAACTCGCGCCTCCATTGCCGCTTCGCCTCGCGGCCGATCACCGCCTGGAAGTCCCGGACCAGGCGCGGGAAGGGATGGGGTCCGGCGGCCGTGCCGAGCAGGTAGTGGGTCGTGGCAAGACTCGCCGTCCAATCGCGAAGCGCCTCGTTGATGGCGTCCTTCAGGGTTCGGGCGCCCGCCTTCACGGGGATCACTTCGGCGCCGCAGAGCTCCATCCGTTTCACGTTGGGGGCCTGGCGCTCCATGTCCTTCTCCCCCATGTAGATCACCGCCTCCATTCCGAAGCGCGCGGCGATCATCGCGGTCGCGGTCCCGTGCTGGCCGGCGCCGGTCTCGGCGATCAGCCGGGACTTGCCCATGTGCCGGGCCAGGAGCGCCTGCCCGAGGACGTTGTTCGCCTTGTGCGCCCCTCCATGAAGCAGGTCCTCGCGCTTGAAGACCGTCTCCAGTCCGGCCCGCTCGGAGAACCGGGGGGCTCGGGTGAGGGGAGTCGGCCGCCCCACCCAGTCGCGCGCCTCGCGGTCCAACTCGCTCCGGAAGGCGGTGGTGGGCACGATTTCCCGCCGGGCGGTCTCCAGTTCCTCGAGGGCCGGGGTAAGGAGTTCCGGAGCAAAGCGCCCGCCGAAGGAACCGAACGCGCCCTGGCGGGGGCGGGGTGACGGCCTCATGAAACAGCCAGCGGCCGCACCAGATCGAAGAAACTCCGCAGGCGCTCCGGATCCTTGACGCCGGGCGACGACTCGATCCCGCTCGAGATGTCCACCCCCCACGGCCGATAGGGGAGCAACCGTCCGATGTTCTCGGGTCGCAGTCCTCCCGCGATGAACGCCCGTCCGGGTGCGCGCTCCCCGAGGATGCGCCAGTCAAAGGCGCGGCCGCTGCCTCCGCCTCCCACATCGAATACGAGGGGGCCGGAATCTTCCGACGGGGGCTCGAAGTCCGGAAGCCGGGCCGCGGATTCGGGCACGGTCACGACCCGGTGAACGATCAGGCCGGCCTCCGTTAGCGTTCGGATCCCGGCTTCGGAAAGGCCGTGGGGCTGAACCCGGTCCACTCCCAGGGCGAACGCGTCGGAGGCGACCTCGTCGCGGGTGCGCCGTCCGGTGGCGAGGACCGGACGTACCTGAGGATTGACTTCCCGAGCGGCGGCGATCACCCGCCGGGCTTCCCCGAGCGTTGCCGAGCGCGGCGAGTCCGGAGCCCGAACCACGCCGATCCACCGAGCGCCCAGGCACACGGCCAGTCGGGCGTCCTCCGGCCGCCGGAGGCCGCAGATCTTGATCTCCACGACTCCTGATCCGGCGCGATTCAGGCGCCGACGGGCACGGGTTCCGTCGCCGCTTGGAGGAACGTCGAGGGATCCGCGGCGCGCATCAATGCCGTCCCGATGAGCACCGCGTCCGCCCGCCCCCGCAACCCGGCCAGGTGTTCCGGCTCCACGTAGCCGCTCTCGGCGACCGCGATCCGTCCCGGCGGAACCCGCGGGAGGAGCGCCGCAGCGCGGCGGCGGTCCGTCTGCAGGGTGTCCAGATCCCGGTTGTTGATCCCCACGATGGCATCCTCGAGCTCCAGGGCGCGATCCAGCTCCGCCGCGTCGTGCACCTCTACGAGAGCGTCGAGCCCCAGGGATCGCACCTCCTCGTAGAGACCGCGAAGGCGGATGTCGTCCAGACAACGGACGATGAGCAGCACCGCGGACGCGCCGGCCGCCCAACCCGCCCGGATCTGCACGGGGTCCACGATGAAGTCCTTCATGAGAATGGGAAGTCCGGAGGCCGTCGAAGCGGCCTGCAGGTCTCCCAGGGAGCCCCCGAACGCGTCCGGGTCGGTGAGCACCGAAATGGCCGAGGCGCCCGCTTCCCGATAGGCGGCTGCGCGGCTGGCGGGATCGTCGTCGCGGATCGCTCCCACGCTCGGACTCTTCCGCTTGAACTCCGCGATCACCGACAGCGCGTCGCGGCCGCCGATCGCGCTTCGGAAGGACGACCGATCTCGCTCGGGGGTCCCCGGCGGCGGGGGGGCGGGGGGGCTGCGGCGGGGGGCCCGGGGGGGGCGCCCCCGCCGCAGGGCGTTCCGCCCTCGCCTCGGCCGACCGGACGAGCCGCTCGAGTACCCGTTGAGTCACGCCACACTCATTCCGGTCATGCGCATGCTG
>MPMW01000027.1 GCA_002238705.1 Acidobacteria bacterium bin61
TCCGAGCAGATCCTCATTGAGCGCGGTGATCTGGGCAACCTCGGGCCCGACCGAGACGTCGGCGGGACGGGCGGTGGTTCCCGACGTGGACGCGAACGACCCGTCCCTGGCCACCGAAAAGGAACCCCCCGCATAGGGCCGGCCGAGGGAAGTGCCGCCCAGTCCCGAGGCCCGCACCTCCACGTCACCGTCGAGCGGCACGAACGCCACCTTGGTGTCTCCCTCGTCGTCGTACTGGAAGAAGAGACCGTCGCTTTCCGAATTCCACTGCGGAAGCACCGCATCGCGATCGAGCGAACCGGTCACCACTGTCGGGGACGAGCCGTCGCGGTTCATGACGTAAAGCTCGGTGACCTGGTAGCCCTGATAACGGTCGTCGTACCCCAGATAGGCGATGCGCTCCCCGTCCGGCGAGACCGCCGGGCTCTCGTCGGGGCCGAGCCGCGAGGTCAGGGTCCGGATCGCGCCATCGGCCACGGCCACCTCGTGGATCTCACTGTCCGCCGGTTCCTTGAGGGCGTCTTCCCTCCGGTTGGCCGAGAACACGATGTGGGCTCCGTCGGGAGTCCACGAGAGCCGGCTCCGGTGGTGGAAGGGGCCGGTGGTGAGCTGCCGCGGCGAGCCCCCCTCGGCGGGGACCACGAAGATCTGGCTGTAGCCGTCCTCCAGATAGCCCACGCCGTCGGCACGGTAGATCATCTTGCGGATGACCTTGGCGGCCGGGGCCCAGTCCGCGTTCTCCGGCTTGTCGGGAAGCTGCACGTAGGGGGATGACGGCTCGGGCACGAGCATGGAGAACGCCAGCCAGCGTCCGTCGGGGGACCAGGTGAGACTCGACGGCGAACGGGGAAGCTGGGTGAGCCGGGCGGTCTGCCCGGTGTCCATCCAGCGGACGTGGATTTGCGCCGAGCGGTCCTCAGGCAACGTCCCCGAGGACACGTAGGCGAGCCGGTCTCCGTCCGGAGACCACCGCGGCGAACGCTCGTCGCCCCCGCTCTCTCCGGCGGTCAGGGCCCGATGATCGGAGCCGTCCGCGTTCACGATCCACAGGCGGGATCGCTGGCGGTCCACCAGGATGTCCATGGAATTCCGGACGTACGCCACCCGCGAGCCGTCAGGGGAGATCTGCGGGTCCGTGGCGAGTTCGAGGCCGAACACATCCTGGAGCTGGAGGATGGCGCGGGCGTCATCCTGCGCCGGCCGAGAAGCCAACGCCGGCGCGGCCGCTACCCAGCCGGCGGCGAGCAGGACGGCCCACCGGCTGCTGGAAGAGAAATGCCGGGGGAGTGGACTGGTCATTCGGCAACCCTATCCAAACCGCCGGCCCCGTGGCCACGGCGCTCCGGCAGGACACCAGGCGCCTCCCACACGTCGGAGGGCCACGGCGAGCCGCAATCGCCAGGCGGGTTGCCGACCGCGTTAGTGACAGGAGCTCGCGGTGTCTGACCCCGGTATTGACGGGAGCTTCCCAGTATCCGATACCGGTAGTAACAGAAGCTCGGGGCAGCCGATGCCGCTAGTGACGGGAGCACCGGGTACCGGACGCCGGTTTCCGCACGAGATGTCTGGCGGCCGACCGCGCTAATGACAGGAGCCCGGGGGGCCGGACCGATAGTGACATGACCTCCCCGGCATCCGACCGCGTTAATGACAGGAGCTCCGGCACCGGCGGTGCCAATGACGGGATATTGGACTCCTCCCCGACCTCGCGCACTTCCGATGAATGTAGAACCTGACCAGGAAACGCCTGAGCCCAATCGTCGCCCAATGGGGCGTAGAGCGCCGTTACCCAAAAGGCGTCAACCACCCGGAGCAGGCCTACCGGCCGAAGGCCGCCGCTCCCGATGAGCGGTCGCGCTCGAGGGTCCCGCGCGCGGCGCCAGCGAGGACTGGAGACCTTCTACTCTCCTGACAAAGGAGGTAGAGGGGCTAGGCGTCCGTCCCGCTCCCGTTGACCCACTTGACCGACACGGAGCCCGTCGCCGTTATGGCGGTCGAGACCAGGATTCGGATTGCGATCCCCTTGACACGAGACCGTCAACGGACAGAATGAAAATGGCAGGAAACGATGTTCCTTGACGACCGAGCCGGACACCGCCGCGTAGCTGTAGATATGGAGGCACGCCATGGAGTGGTCTGAGGTTCAGAGCCGCATCAAAGCGGGCGAAGGCCGGACGGTGGAGTTCAAGGCCGGATTCGATACCGGCAAGATCGGGCCGGCGGTGTGCGGGTTCGCCAACACCGATGGCGGGATCGTGGTTCTCGGCGTCGGCGATTCTGGCGACCTCGTAAGGATCGCACGGGATCCGGATGCGGTTCACGAACGGCTGACGGCCTTCCTCAGCGACGGGTTCAACTTCCCGGTGACGGCGCGCTGTGGACGCCATCGGACCCCCAAGGGCTGGGTGCACTGGATCCACGTACTGCGCCAGCGAAATCCGGAACCGATGTTGTACCGGGACGTGGCCTGGGTGCGGCGGGAGCGAGGCAGTGTCCGGGCTTCACCGAGCGAGCTCCAGGAGCTGAACAACTTCTTCGGCTTCGTGATGACCGAGGATCAGGTCGTCCGGAGCGCCGGGATCGAGGATCTCGACGAGGAGTTCTTCCGCCGCTATCTGCGCAAGCAGGGATTCGGTGCGCGGCGGGTCCGGGGGCCCGACATTGTTTCCGACTACAGAAACTTCAGGGTGGTACGGGATGTTGAGGGGCGACCGTATCCCACGCTGTTCGGCCTGCTCGCGTTCGGTCGGGAACCGCAGCGGTTCCCCAACATGCCCGCCCTGCTGGTTCGGAACACCGCCTACGAGACCGATCGGCGCGGTCCCCGCGTCGCACTCGCCACGGACGCCACCGGACGGCTTGACGAGCAGGTGAACCAGTCGGTCAATTGGGCGCGGACTTTCGGACGGCGCGAGTTTCACGGCGAGGTGCGGCGCCGCGACCTCCAGGTGATCCCCGTCGAGGCCCTCCGCGAAGCCGTGGTGAACGCGGTGGTCCACAGGAGCTATGCGATCACGGGTTCGCCGATCCTCGTAGATGTCTTTCCGAGCCGCGTCGAAATCACCAGCCCGGGGACGCTGCCGAACGGCATGACCCTGGACATGGTCCGCCGCGGTGGGATCACCCGAACGCGGAACGAGGCCATTGCCCACTATGGGTCCTCCGCCGGGTTGATGGAGCACCGGGGGATGGGCTGGCTCGCCATCGAAGACGCGATGCATGACTTCAACGGCACGGAGCCGCAGATCGAGGAGGACCGCGAGACGGCGTGGGTGAGAGTCACGCTGGACCTGCGGCCCGCGAACACAGCGTGAACCTCCTCCCTGCCACAGCGCGCGCCGAGACGCCGATCGCGTGCCTGGTCGGGCGGGTCCGAGAGCGCGGCGCGGTGCCGGACGGGGAGGCCCGGCCGGCGCCGATCCTCTGGACGGACCCCGGCAAGGACTGGTCGGGAATCCTGGGCCTGCTGCGGGATCGGCTTCCCGAACTACTCGTGCTCGATCACGACCGGTACCACCCGGATGCACGGACCGGACCGGCCATCTGGCTACGGTGCGTGGTGGACGGGCCCCTGAGGGATGAGCGATGCGGCGCGCCCCGCATCCCGATCCTCTAACCCGGATTTCTCATACTCCCACCGGGCGGCGGATCGAGGATTCTTGCAACCCGTTGATTCAGCGCGGGTACCGCGAGCTGCGGTGGCCCCCGACCGACGGGACGACGTGTCGCCTCGGAGCGCCGGCCTCTGGCCGGCATCGCTCCGCGCCAGCGGAGCGAAACCGCACATCGCTGCTCCCCCCGGATGGCGCCCGCACTCGGCACGCCCTTCTTCCTTGGTGGCAACGTGCGTTTCGTTTCGCTTCGCTCCGCGATGCCGGCTGGAAGCCGGCGCTCCGAGGGCCCGACGGAGACCGCCCTGACGGCTCAGACACCGCTTCAACGGGGGCTTCAGGTATGAGAAATACGGGCTAATAGGGCAAGCCTGACATCCGGGGCCCTGAACGGCGGCGGAATCACGGTGAGCTACGAGAAGAAACTCCGGATGGCGTAACAGCACCGCAGGTTGGGTTCGTCGGCCTCTTGGCCGGCACCCTCCTCGCCAAATTCAGGTGCGATCGGCAGCCCCGATCGCTCACACCGCGGCGAGCGGGCCGTTCTATCTGATCGAATACATGTTCGCCGGCAAACTTGCCGGCGAATACTTGACCATCGGTAGACGCACTGCTACCTTGTGCCTCTCATGCCCGACGCGGTCACTCCCCTAACCATCCCGACGGCCTTCACGGGGTGGCGGGAACCACAGGAGCCTCCTCCCAGCGCCGAACGGGCCGGTTTCCGCTTCGGCGGACGCGGTTCGCATAGTAGCCGCACGATCATGCTCGCAGAACTTCGGGAACTCTTCGACGCACTCCCCGTGGATGCGGACCAAGGCGCCTACTCCGAGGCGGTCGTGGCCGACAACGCCCTCGGCAAAGCAACCGCCGCCTCGCGCCATCACTCCCGTCAGCGCCTTCGGGAACTCTACGGATGCGACCCCCGCCTCCCGATCTTCCGCATCCTCCGCCGGCTGTGGTCTCTCGACGAGCCGGGACGACCCCTTCTTGCACTGCTGGCTGCGCTGGCCCGCGACCCCGTCCTGCGCGCCACCGCGCCCCCTGTCCTGTCCCTCCCCGTCGGCGCCGAACTCGTTCGCTCGACGTTCATCGAAGTTGTCCGCGCAGGCACCGGCGACCGTTTCAAGGAGGCCGTGCTCGACAAGATTGCCCGGAACTCCGCGAGTTCCTGGTCGCAGTCCGGCCACCTCCAGGGCCGGATGCGGAAACTGCGCCGCCGCGTCGAACCAACGCCGGGCTCGCTCGCGTTCGCGGTCTGGCTGGGCGTCCAGGAGGGGATCGGCGGGCCAGCGCTCCTCGCTTCCCGATGGGCGCAACTCCTCGACAGCAGCCCGGACGGACTCACTGAAGTCGCGCGCCGGGCGCGCCGGCTCGGCCTGATCGAGCTCCACATCGGCGGAGGCGTCTTCGAGATGTCGGCGGACGCGCTCGATCCGTGGAGGGGCCGGCGATGAGAAACCGGCTGGAAGAACTCGTGCGGCGCTATGAGCGCCACGTCATCGCGCCGTGGTCGAAGACGCTCCCGGGAGCCCAACGCGTCGTCTTTGTCGTCTATCCGGAGGATCTGGAACGGACGCTGCGCGCCCGGATCGGGGAATTCCGGCAGGTCACCGAGGCCGCCGAGCGCGGCTGGCGGCGGACGGACGCCACCCGCTGGTTCGCCGAGTGGCTCGCCGACGACGAGTATCGCAAGGAGTGGTTCGCGGACCCGGACCTCCTCGCCCCCAAGTTGGAGGAGGAGTTCCCGCGTTTCGCCGCAGACCGGCTCGCGGGCGCGCTCGCCGATTCGGACGAGACCGGCGGGGGCGGCCTGGCCCGGGGCGCCTCGCTCTTCCGGGTCCTCCGGGTCTCGAACCTGATCCGCAATGTGGAGCCGGAGATCCGTGGCCGGCTGGTGGTCTTCTTCCCTGGCACGAAGGACGGGACGAACTACCGGCTGCTGAACGCCCGCGACGGCTGGAACTATCTGGCGCAGGCGATCACCCTGCACGACGGGAGCTGAACTTGCCCAAGATCCACGAACTTCTCGAACGCGACCCCCGGACCAGCGTCCTGGCGAACAAGGGACAGGCCCGCATCGCGGACGCCGCCGAATCCGCGCTCGACGGCGAGGACCGCGCCGAGCTCGAAACCTTCGTCTGCGACGGCCGTTTTGCCGACGGCCTCCAACGCATCCTCGAACGATTCCTCGCCGATATCGGCGGCAAACGGCAGGAAGCCGCCTGGGTCAGCGGCTTCTTCGGGAGCGGCAAGTCGCACCTCCTCAAGATGCTCGCCCACCTTTGGACGAACCTTACATTCCACGACGGGGCCACGGCCCGTGCTCTCGTCCCGGGCGGGCTGCCCCCGGAAATCCGCGCGTCGTTCACGGAACTGGACACCCGAGCCCGCCGGACCGGGAAGCCGCCCTTCGCCGCCGCAGGGACTCTGCTCGGCGGCAACGAGCGGGTCCGCAGCGCAGTGCTCCAGATCCTCCTCCGCGCCCGCGACCTGCCGACCGGGATTCCCCAGGCGCGCTTCTGCTTCTGGCTGCGCGACGAGGGGATTCTCGACGCGGTACGGGCCGCAGTCGAAGAGGGCGAGAGCGGGCGGGACTGGCGGCAGGAACTCAACAACTTCCTCGTGAGCGGCCGGATCGCCGACGCCCTCCTCGAGGTCAGCCCCAACTTCGCCGCGGGGCCCCGGGATGTCCGGAAACAACTCGCTGCGCAGTTTCCCCCCATCAGACACGATCTAACCACCGAGGAGTTCGTGGACCTCGCGAAGAAGGCGCTCTCGCCGGACGACGTGCTCCCCCTCACAGTGCTCGTCCTCGACGAGGCGCAGCAGTACATCGGCGAGTCGGGAGAACGCTCGGCGGTGTTCACCGAGGTCGCCGAGGCGATCCAGACGGAGTTCGACACCCGGGTGGCGCTGGTTGCCTCCGGCCAGTCATCGCTCTCCTCCCAGACCTCGGCGCTCCAGAAGCTGCGCGACCGCTTCCGGATCAAGGTCGAGTTGACGGACGCCGACGTGGAGGTCGTGACGCGCAAGGTCCTGCTTGCCAAGAAGCCCACCGCCGACGCCCCGGTCCGCGCGATGTTTGAGAACCACGAGGGCGAGGTCGCACGCCATCTTCGGGACACGGCCATCGGTCCGGTGGGCGCCGACCGCGCCGACCGCGTCAAGGATTACCCGCTGCTCGGCGCCCGCCGGCGGTTTTGGGAAGCCAGCCTGCGGGCGGTGGACGCCGAGGGCGCGCGGAGCCAGCTCCGGTCCCAGCTCTCCATCCTGCACAACGCGATCGCGCGGCTCGCCAGCCGCGAACTCGGGGCGGTGATCCCGGCGAGCGACCTCTTCCAGGAAGTGTCTTCGGACCTCGTGAACTCAGGGGTGCTCCTGAACGAGATCCACACCCGCATCCAGCGGCTTGACGACGGCACACCCCGTGGATGGTTGCGGCGCGATCTCGTGGGCCTCGTCTTCCTGATCGGGAAACTGCCCCGCGAGGCGGCGGTGGACACCGGCGTGCGCGCGGACGCCATGACGCTGGCCGACCTGCTCGTCGGGGATCTGACCGGCGATTCGGGCCCGTTCCGGCAGCAGGTCGCGGACGCCCTCGCAGCGCTTGCGGAAGAGCGGGTGCTGATGAAGGTCGGCGTCGAGTACCGCATCCAGACGAATGAGGGCGCTGAGTGGGACGGCGACTACCAGCGGCAGGCAGCCGCCGTCGGGGCCGACGAAGCCACCATTGGCGCCGAGCGCGACCGTCTCTTCGGCGCGGCGGTCGAGGCGGCGCGTTCGGCGGCGCAGAGGCAACTGCGGCACGGCGCCTCGAAGGAATCCCGCTCGCTCCTCCTCCACCGCTCCGGCGAGCCGCCGGCAGCGGATGGCCGCTCCGTCGCGGTCTGGCTGCGCGATGGCTGGCAGGTCGCCGCCGGAGAGTTCGACCGGCAGGCGCGGGCCGCCGGGACCCACGATCCGACGCTCCACGTCCACATCCCCCGGCGCGACGCCGACGACCTTCGCAAGCGCATCGTGGCGGCGCTCGCCGCACAGCGGGTCCTGGACCACCGGGGCGTTCCACACACCGATGCCGGCCGGGAAGCGCGCGAAAGCATGAAGAGCCGCCTCGCCGAGGCGGAGGAAGGTCGCGACGGCATCGTCGCCGGACTGCTGCGGGCGGCGCGGGTCCTCCAGGGCGGCGGCGCCGATGTATTCGGCGATGATCTGCAGGACCGGATCCGCAAGGGCGCGGAAGCTTCGCTCGCCCGCCTGTTCCCCCGCTTCCCGGACGGCGACCACGCTGCTTGGAGCGTCGCGATCCGGCGCGCGGTCGAGCGGTCCGAGACCCCCTTCGCACCGCTCGGCTGGGATCGGGACGCCGCGGATCACCCCGTGGCCCGGGAAGTCATGGCCACAGTCGGGGCGGGAGCCCGCGGGACCGAGGTCCACCGGACCCTGGCCGCATCGCCCTTCGGCTGGCCACGCGACGCGGTGGACGCCGCGCTGATCGCGCTCCATGGCGCCGGGCGTCTACGCGCCACCAGGAACGGCGAGCCGGTCGCGCCCGGCGGCCTGAACCAGACCGGCGTCAAAATGGCGGTCTTCCGCCCGGAGCAGGTTGTGTTGACGGTCGGGCAAAAGCTCGCCATCCGCGGTCTGCTCACCCGGGCGGGGATCCAGGCTGCCCGCGACGCGGAGCACCAAGGTGTCGGGCAGTTCCTCGCGGCACTGCGCGACCTCGGCGCGCGGGCGGGGGGCGAGCCCCCGTTCCCCGCCCGGCCGGCGTCGTCGCTGCTCGACGACCTGATCCAGCAGACGGGAAACGAGCAGCTCCTCGCCGTCCACGACTACCGGGAAGAGCTTGAACGCCTGTGGGCGGACTGGACGGCTCTCGCGGACCGTGCCGCGCCGCGCCAGGCGCAGTGGGAGATGACGACGGCTCTCTGGCGTCACGCCACCGACCTGCCCATCGCGGAAGAGGCAGGGCCGGAACTCGAAGCAATCCAGACCGAGCGGTCACTGTTGGATGAAACGGACCGCGTGGCTCCGCAAGCCGCGAGACTCGCGGCCGCGCTCCGTGAGGAGGTCACCACCTTGCGTGAGGGGCTTGACGTAGCCGTCCGTGAAGCTGCACAGGAATTGAGCGCCGACCCGAACTGGACGCAGCTCGATCCGGTGCAGCAGGAGACCATCCTCCGGAAGCACAGCCTCACGCCACCCGTGCCCCTCGACGTCTCGACCGACGAAGCGCTGCGCCGCACGCTCGACGGGCGGTCCCTGTCGGCATGGCGCGCGGAAGCCGACGCAGTACCGACCCGCCTCATTCGGGCGCGCGCGGCAGCGGCAGGGTGTGCCGCTCCGACTGCGCTGGAAGCCGACGGCGCGACCCCCACGGCAGTCACCCTGCGCCGCACTACGCTGATCGACGAGCAAGCTGTCCGGCAATGGTTGGGCGAAACCGAAGACGACCTGCTTCATGCGGTCCGGAACGGCCCAGTGGTCATCACGTAAGACTTTGGAGCGAGTCACATGAGTTGGCACGACGACAAGACAGCCGTCCAACAGGAGATCACCGATCTCTTGACGAAGATCACCGCGCTCAACGCGGAAGACCTAGCTCGGACGGCAGAGCTCGGCAAAAAACTCAGTTATGAGTCCGGTGTGCCTTTGTTCAAGGCCATCATTGACTTCTTCCGACGATTCGGCCAAGCGAAGATCTCGTTCCTATCTCTAGATCTTCTCAACGAAGTCCGCAACGCATGCCAAGAGGTCAACAACTGTTTTGACAACATCCGTACCGTTGATTTGACGGACTTGGGAAACCCAGCAGCGGCACGCGACGGCCACATAGCAGAACTCGATAACGCGTTTGGTAACAGACTTACTTTCCTTGCGCCTCTCATTGCAGCATCAGGCCACGAGAGTCTAAGCCTCCGCGAGAAGGAAAAGGAAGTCGAACGGCTGATGGCCGAACTCCACGAGAAGAGTTCCGATGCGGAAGAACAGAAGAACGCGATCCTCACATCTATGCGCTCGACCCTCCAAGAGGTACAGGAGGCTGCAGCGAAGGTAGGCGTGGCGAAGCACGCGGTGCACTTCGACAAGGAAGCGAAGCAATACGAGGAATCGAGCACAACGTGGCTCAGGAGGACGGTTGGTACGGCCGCTCTGGCTCTCGCGGTTACGGCAGTATTCGCGTGGCATGCGTGGACTGCTAGCCCCGACATCGGACAGACCGTTCAGATCGCAGTCTCAAAGATTGCGATTCTGGCGGTCCTGTACGCCGGAATGCTCTGGTCGGCACGTATCTACCGTTCCGAAAGGCACAACTGGACCGTCAATCGGCACCGCTGCAACGCATTGTTGTCGTTCGAGACGTTCGTTGCTGCATCCACCGATGGCGCCACGAAGAACGCCGTGTTGCTTCAGGCCACAGAAAGTATCTTCGGGCATCAACCGTCCGGTTTCTCTGACAAGGCTCAAGAATCAGGGGCACCCAAGATCCTCGAGATCTTCCGTGGTCTCTCTGGGAGAACACCGGAATGACCGAGATGCCTGAATCTGATCGTTTCCGGCCCCTGACGGTTGAGCCCCGCGACGGGTACCGCATCTGGCTGCGCTACGCCGACGGTGTCCAAGAGGAAGTGGAACCTTCGCACCTTGTCGGTCGCGGGGTCTTTGCCGCATGGCGGGCTCCGGCCTTTTTCGCCGGAGTCCACATCGCCGCCGGGGACGGAATCGCTTGGAGCGAGAAACTGGATCTCTGTCCGGACGCCCTCTATCTCCAGATCACGGGCAAATCTCCGGAGGACATCTGGCCTGCGCTGAGGGAGCGGGAGGAGGGTCCCGACGCGACATCCTGCACGGAGGGAACGGTGGCCTCCATGACGGAGGTCTCCCGGTTCCACGGCATCGTCATCCGCATCCACGCCGAAAACCACGACTCGGCGCACGTTCACGCACGCTACGGCGAAGCCGAGGCCGCGATCGGCATTCGCCGCTTCGAGCTCTTGCACGGGTGGTTGCCGCCTACGGCGCTCGGTCTCGTAGTCGAGTGGATGGCTCGCCATCAAGACGAGTTGCTCGCGGCGTGGGAGCGGGCGCAGTGGGACGAGACATCGGCGAAGATCGCGCCGCTCGATTGACGGGTCGGAAACGGAGAAGCAACCAGTGAGCGGGGCGCTGGATCGGGAGCTTCGGAACGGGCTCGCGAAGGCCATTCGGGCGGCGCGGCGGATCGCGGAGTCCGGGGCGGAGGCGGCACTCGGAGCGCTCCGGGTCGGCGCGAAGGACGCGGACACGGCCATGTCCGAGGAAGAGCGGCTGCTCCGGCGGAGGCTGCGGGCGCACGGGCGGGCGCTCGGAGACCGACGGCGAGAGGACGGGCAGGAAACCAACCGGCTAGCGCACGAGGTGGCCTACGAGCACTGGCATCGGATGCTCTTCGCCCGGTTCCTCGCGGAGAACGAGTTGCTGATCGAACCCGAGTCCGGGCAACCCCTTTCGCTCGAAGAGTGCCGCGAGTTGGCACGAGAGCGGAACGAGGACCCGTGGGGGATGGTCGGACGATTCGCCGAGCGGATGTTGCCGCTGATCTTCCGGCCCGACGATCCATCCCTCGCCGTGCGTCTTCCGCCGGAGGCGCAGCAGGCGCTTGAACAGACACTCGACAACCTTCCGGCCGCAGTGTTCCGGGCTGACGATGCACTCGGCTGGACCTACCAGTTCTGGCAGACCGACCAGAAGAATGACGTGAACCAGAGCGGAACGAAGATCGGAGCGGACGAACTTCCCGCGGTCACCCAGCTCTTCACCGAGCGCTACATGGTGCGCTTCCTGTTCCACAACACCGTCGGCGCGTGGCGGGCGGGGAAGCTGCTGGCGCTCCGCCGGGAACTCGCGGAGCGCGCGGACGGGGAGGCGGCCCTGTGGAACGTCGTCCGACTGGAAAACGCCGGCGGTTACGAGTTCGACTACCTCCGCTTCGTCCGCGACTCTCCCGATGAAGACGCGGAGCGGCCCGGGCGGTGGAAGCCCGCGGCCGGAGACTTCGCTGATTGGCCGCGCCGGGCCGCGGACCTCAAGATCCTCGATCCCTGCTGCGGGAGCGGGCACTTCCTCGTCGAGGGGCTGCACCTCTTCGTCCGGTTGCGGATGGAGGAAGACGATCTGCCGCTCGAAGAGGCGATCTCCGCCGTACTGCGCGACAACCTCCACGGCCTGGAGATCGACCCGCGCTGCGCTCAGATCGCCGCGTTTGCGGTGGCATTCGCAGCCTGGAAGCTGGCGGACCGGGTGATCGAGCTTCCGCCCTTGAACATCGCCTGCTCCGGCCTCGCGCCGAACGCGACGAAGGAAGAGTGGATGCTGTTGGCGGAGAGGACGGCGGCGACCGCGGGATCGGCGCCGCGCAAGGACCTCTTCGAGCGGCGAGAGACCTTGCAGTCGAGCGCCCTCCGCGAGACGTTCGGCGCCCTCCACGACCTGTTCGCGCAAGCGCCGACGCTCGGCTCGCTACTTGATCCGCGTGCGGCGGGTGCCAGTGTATTCGCGGCGCGGTTCGATTCGGTGCGACCACTCGTCGAGTCGGTGCTCCATGAGTCGGACGTTTCACCGGACGCGAGGGAACGAGCCGTCGCCGCCGCCGGCATGGTGCGGGCGGCGACCCTGCTCGCGGAGGGGTACTCGCTGGTCATCACGAACGTTCCCTATCTGGCGCGGGGTCGGCAGGGCGTGACACTGCGAGCCTTCGCCGGGAAAAACTACCGGGCTTCGAAGGGTGACTTGGCGACGATGTTCGTGGAGCGTGCGTTCGCCTGGCTCGGACAACACGGTGCTCAAGCCTTCGTCGTTCCGCAGAACTGGCTGTTCCTGAAGACCTACCGGAAGCTGCGAGAGAATTTGCTGGGCTGGCGGCGATGGTGCTTCGTGGCGCGTCTAGGGGCCGGGGCGTTCGAGACCATCGGAGGCCATGTCGTAAACGTTGCGATGACGATCTTCTCTGCAGACCGACCGGACGACGGGACAGAGTTCGCCGGCCTCGATGTCTCCGCACCCCGAGGCCAAACACCGATCCCCGCCGACCAGAAGGCCCGGCTTCTTCCCAATACGGAAGTTCGGGTACTGAATCAGAAAGATCAGCTCCAGAACCGCGGAGTCCGTGTGACACTGACTCCCGCACTGCGGGGAGCACTCCTGGCCCACTATGGGCGCGGGTTCGTGGGGATGATTGCCAACGACGCGCCTGCTTCGGTCCGGACGTTCTGGGAGTTTCAACGAGGTGGCGCCGATTTCGGTGCGCCGTGGGTCTTTCAACAGGGCACGGTTCGCGAAACCCTCCACTACGGCGGCAGAGAACGCGTTCTGAGATGGGACGATTCAGGTTCGGAAGGATTCATGCGGACCTACGGATTCCGGGGAAAGCCCGTGTGGAAGAAGCGCGGTGTCGTCGTTTCTCAGATGGGGAATCTCCCGGTCACGCTTTACACCGGCGAGCGATTTGACAACAACGCCGGCGTCATCGGACCGCTGGCCAGTGATGTACTTCCCGCAGTCTGGTGTTTCCAGTCTTCACCCGACTACCGTCGCGCAGTCTGGGAACTCGATCAGACACTCAAAGTGACAAACGCCACGCTCGTGGACGTACCTTTCGATCTTGAGCACTGGAAGAAAGTCGCCGCGGAGCGCTACCCAAACGGCCTCCCCGAGCCCTACTCCGACGACTCCACCCAATGGATCTTCCACGGCCACCCCTGCGGCAGCGTCGTCTGGGACCCCGAAGCGAAGCGCACGGCGGAAGGCCCAACCCGCGCCGACGGTACGGTGTTACAGGTCGCCGTCGCCCGGCTACTCGGTTACCGCTGGCCCGCCGAACGCGATCCCGACCTACGCCTTGCCGATGAAGCCCGCGCGCTGATTCGCCGCACCCTCTCCCTCTCGTCCTTCGCCGACGAGGATGGGATCGTCTGCCTCCCGGCGGTCCGAGGCGAAGCGCCGGCCGCCGACCGTCTCCGCCCTCTTCTCGCCGCGGCCTACGGCGACGATTGGTCTGGCCAAATCGAACACCGCTTACTTACGGCGGCGACGCCCGGCCCAAAACCCGCCGCCACTCTCGACGACTGGCTCCGCCACCACTTCTTCGAAGGGCACTGCCGCCTCTTCCACGAACGCCCCTTCGTCTGGCACATCTGGGACGGCCTCCCGGATGGCTTTGCAGCGCTCGTCAACTACCACCGCCTCGCCGGGCCGAACGGGAAGGGCCGCCGCACGCTGGAATCCCTGACGCACAGCTACCTCGGCGACTGGATCGAACGCCAGGGCGCCGCGCAGCGCCAGGAAATCCCCGGCGCCGACGCCCGCCTCGCTGCCGCGCTTGAACTGAAGACCCAACTCGAAGCTATCCTCACGGGCGCTCCGCCCCTCGACCTCTTCATCCGCTGGAAGCCGCTTCACGAACAGCCCATCGGGTGGGAACCCGACATCAACGACGGCGTCCGCCTGAACATCCGCCCGTTCCTCCGCGCCGAACTCCGCAAGGGGGGCAAGAAGGGAGCCGGAATCCTCCGCGCCAAGCCGAACATCCGGTGGACGAAGGACCGCGGCGAGGAGCCCCAGCACCTCAAGCCGAAACGGAAAGGCGACGACCCCGAAGAGTACCGCCCGAAGACCGACTACCCCTGGTTCTGGTCCTGCCCCGGCGAGGGAACGCAGCAGGACCGCACCGACTTCCCAGGCGGCCTCAGTTTCGATGGTGCCCGCTGGAACGACCTCCACTACACCACGGCTGTCAAACGCGCCGCCCGAAACCAACATGAGATCAGGTCCCAAGCGACGTCCCCTCCCAACCAGTTGGATCGGGTGGAAGCTGAACGATGAGCGCAGTACATCGTCGCTTCCAACCGAGGCGAAGGGCCGCTTCCCTCCGGTCGGAGGTGGCCGTATTCCGGAGATGGGCACTCTGGACGCCGTCAAATAATCGCTACAGGAGGGAAACGGAATGAACACCGAGCACGTAGGCGCCCGATGGTGGAGGTTCGACTTTCATACCCACACCCCCGCGTCCATGGACTACGGCAAGGGGCCCGATCACGAGGCCCTCAAACAGACATCGCCGAAAGACTGGCTGCTCGATTTCATGCGGGCCAAGATCGACTGCGTTGCCATTACCGATCACAACACCGGAGCGTGGGTTGACGGGTTGAAGGAGGCTTACAGCAGTCTCGCCGACGAGAGGCCGAGGGAGTTTCATCCCCTCTTTCTCTTCCCTGGAGTGGAGATCACCATGAATGGCGGGGCGCATATGTTGGCGATCCTCGACTCGACAAAATCTGAATCCGATATCGACGCTCTTCTGGGGGCCGTCGGTTTCCCATCTGCCAACCGTGGCACATCGGATGCCTGCTCGGAGAAATCCCCTCAGGAGGTCGCCCGGATCATCCGTGCGCACGAGGGGTTAGCGATTCCGGCCCACGCCGACTTGGAAAAGGGCGTCCTCCGATCGTTGCAGGGCGTCACGTTGCAGGCACTACTCACCGACGGAAACCTCGCTGCGATCGAGCTCGTTGACACCGAGTTCGACAAACCGGCGATCTACGAGCAGAGTCGAGTGGAACTAGCGGACGTCATTGGTTCCGATTGCCATCGCCGCTCGGGAGCCGCTGGGCAGCGCTTTCCCGGAAGTCACTTCACGTGGATCAAGATGGGGCCACCTGCCCTCGACGGCCTGCGACTCGCCTTGATGGATGGCTGTCCACTGTCAGTGCAGCGACATGATTCAGTTCTCGATCCGAACGCGTTTTCTCACTTGGTAGTTGAGGGACTCGCAATCAAAGAGGCCCAGTACGCCGGACGTCCAACACCGCTTCACGTCGGTTTCAGTCCCTGGATGTCCACGTTGATTGGCGGGCGGGGAACCGGCAAGTCCACAGTGATCGAGATGCTCCGGATGTGCCTCCGTCGTGACAACGAGATCCCGGTCGATCTCCGCCGGGAATTCGACAACTTCGCCTCCGTGCCGACCCGGCGCGGCGGACGCGGAGCGCTCACCGAAAACGCGGTTGTCGTCGCGTCCCTCCTCAAGGACGGGAGACGGCTTCGGGTCTCATGGCGCCAAAGCGGTGAAGGGCCGGCTATCGAACAAGAAGCTGAGAACGGCGAATGGGGAGTAAGCCCGGGAGAGGTGGCGGAGCGATTCCCGATACGGGTTCTGAGCCAGAAGCAAGTCTTCGCCCTCGCCAACGATCCAAACGCGCTCCTTCAACTCGTTGACGATGCTCCCGAGGTCGACCGTCGAGGCCGAAACGCAAACTGGAACGAAACGACGGCGCGATATCTGAGGCTTCGCAGTCAAGCACGGGAACTCGCTGCACGACTAGAGGAGCGGGCTCGGCTCGAGGGCCAGCTGGCGGACACAAAGCGGCAGCTTGCCGTGTTCGAGGAAGGCGGGCACCGTGACCTCCTGTTGCGCTACCAACGCTTGACCCGGCAGCGGCAGATCCTGCTCGATCGCGCTCAGGAACTGGAGTCCGGAGTCAGTCTGATTCGCAAGGCTGGCGAGGACGTCGCGCCATCTGATGTGCCCAGTCCTGAATTCGAAGACTCCGAGGCATCCTCTTCGGACGCCAGTGGCTTAGCCCTATTGGAGAGCGCGGCTAGCAAACAGCGAGCGGTGTCAACGGTGTTGCGTGAACGCGCGACCGAGTTCGAAGACTTTCGAAAGAAGTGGCTTCGCAATGTGGGGGCCTCCGAGTGGAAGACCGATAGAGACCGCACAGCCGCACAGTACGAGGCGTTGGAGACCCGGCTTCGTAGTGAAGGGGTTTCCGATCCGAGTGCCTACGGATCTCTTGTCCGGAAGCGGCGGCTCCTGGAGAAGCAACTCGCTGACTTGGAGGCCACTGAACGTCGAAGGACGAAGCTCGAAGAACAAGCTGGACGGGCTCTCAGAGATCTCGAAGAACAGCGTCGGCAACTATCGGAAGCGCGAATTGCCTTCCTTTCGACAGTAGTCGGCGAAAACCGTTTCGTTCGAATCGATGTGACCGTGTTTGGAGAAAGCGCCCGCGCTGCAGAGCAATCGTTCCGGGACTGCCTCGGGCGTCAGGACGGCGCCTTTGGCGACGCGATTCTTAACGAAGAGCAGAATTCCGGTGTCTTGGCCGAACTCTACGCCGATCTGCCAGAAGAGCTTCCTGAGCGGTCCGCGGAGTTCTGTCACCGCGTGCGCCAACTCAAGGATGCGCTCACCGCGACTCGTAGAGGAGGTGCCGGAACACCCGGCCGCAAGAGATTCGAGGACTATGTCCGTCAGATGAGACCAGAACAGATGGATCGTCTGTACGTCTGGTGGCCGGAGGACGGACTGCGGATGCACTACAAGGAAAGCACAACGGGAAGATTCGTCCCCTTGACCCGGGGTTCCCCCGGGCAGAAATCTGCGGCAGTCCTCGCCTTTCTTCTATCACACGGAGCGGAGCCAATCGTCCTCGACCAGCCTGAGGACGATCTTGACAATCACTTGATTTACGATCTGATCGTCCAACAGCTCCGGGAGAACAAGACCCGCCGCCAAGTTATCGTCGCCACACACAACCCGAATATCGTCGTTAACGGTGATGCTGAACAGGTCATCGCCATGGATCACCTCGGCGGTCAGTGCATCGTCGCACCGGAAGGCACCGGCACTCTGTCGGACATCGGCGTTCGTGAAGAGGTTTGTCGAGTCATGGAAGGTGGTAGGAGGGCGTTCGAGCGGCGGTACAGGCGGTTGAAGGAGGAGACCTCCGATGCATGACGCCACCGACCGCCTCCTTGCACGGATTCCCCTTGGAGAGGATGGTTTCTTCGAATGCAAGGAAGTCTTCTTCTCCGGGGAGAAGATGAAGGCACCGAAGAGTCAAGAGATTGCCGACGAGATGGCCGCATTTGCGAACTCGCATGGTGGCACGCTGGTCTTCGGTGTACAGGACCAGACGTGGGAAATCGTAGGGATTGCCGCGGGACGACTGCATGACGTCGTTCGGCGGATCATGGAAGCCGCCCGGGATCAGGTGTCTCCATCGCTCGCTCCGGAGATCGAGTGCCACAGCCTTCCGAATACGCTTGGAGAGATTCGAAATGTAGTTCGGGTGGGGGTCGAACAGAGCCAATTTGTTCACCGTAGCCCCGGGGGCTTTCTTAGACGGGTAGGAGACTCGCGGACCCAGATTCCGATGGAAGCCCTCACGCGTCTCGTCCAGCATCGGAGTCACGCGGGGCTCTTGCAGTTTGACGAGGAATTCGTGGCTCGAATCAGTTTTGGCGATCTCGATCCCGCACTCATAAGCCGATTTCGGACCGACCAAACATCGGACGACAGCGAAACGTTGGCCATCAAGCTTGGGATGGCACGCCGTGGCGAAAGCGGGGTTGTACGCCCTACGGTGGCCGGTGTTCTTCTCGGCTGCCAAACACCCACGGACACCATGCCAAACGCCTTCATTCAGGCTGTGGCCTACCGAGGTCGCGAGGTCGTCGCCTCATCCGACATGAAGAACTACCAGCTCGACGCCAAGGATTTCGCGGGTCCACTGGACACCCAAGTCGAGGGGACCTGCCGCTTCGTGGCCGCGAATCAGCGCGTCCGGGCGACTGGGGGGCCGGGAATCAGCGGGTCGGGGAGAGAAAGGATTTGGGTGGGAGGGACGAGCCACAGTATGACATGCCTGCGATCTTCGAGGCAGTCGTCAACGCCGTTGCTCACCGGGACTACTCGATGGCGCTGTCGCATATCCGCCTTCGCATGTTCGCGGACCGTATCGAATTGAATAGCCCCGGTGCGCTGCCGAACACGATGGAGATCGACATGCTGCCGTACCGACAGGCAGGCAGAAATCCCGGAATCGCCAGCCTGCTTGCCAAATGCTCCGTACCCGACGGCATCCCCGGACTCCGCACACAGCGCACGACTCTTATGGATCGGCGCGGTGAAGGAGTTCAGGTGATCCTGCGGAATAGCGAAGCCCTCGCTGGACGACGGCCGCGATACGAGATGCTGGGTGAGTCAGAACTTCGCCTCACGATCTTCGCTGCTGAGCCGGATAGGCGCGACGGATCGTGAACCTGCTGCCCGCCACCACGCGCGCGGAAACACCCCTCGCCTACCTCGTCGAGCGGGTGCGGGCGCGGGGGGCGGTCCGCGACGGGGAGGAGCGGCCGGCAGCGATTCTGTGGACGGATCCTGGCGGCGACTGGTCAGGAATCCTCAACCTGTTGCGGGACCGACTCCCGGAACTGCTCGTGCTCGGCGACGAGTACGAGCCGCAATCGCGGACCGGACCAGCGATCTGGCTGCGGTGCGTCGTGGACGGCGCTCTCGACGACGCCCCGGATCTCGTACACCGTATCCCGATCCTCTACCTGCCCGGCGTCGCCCGGCAGGACCTTCGCGCCGGAGACGACTGCCCGGATCGCGTCAAACCGCTCGTCGAACTCCTCCACCGGGGCGTGGCATGGCACCACCAAAACGGCCGGGACTGGACCGCGAGCGCGCTCCTCGGTTCTCCCGAGGGAATGGGACTCGAACTCGCTAACGACCGGCAGACGGCGGCCTCCCTTCACGCCGCGCTGGGAGAAGTGGCGCTCACCAAGCTGCCCCTGCTCCGGGGGCGACGGCTGGAAGCCGACGACTTCGACCGGCTGATGGTGGACGATCTGCCGCAGAACCTGCTCCGCTGGCTCGGCGGGCCCCGCGAGCACCCCGCCCCGCCCCCGGGGCCGGGGGGACCGGTCGCCGCACCCGGCCCGGAGGCCGGTGGAACCCGTTCCGCAACCGGTGCCGCGACGAACTGGAGTTCGACCCCGAGAGCGGCTCGCACTTCACCGCCGGCCAGCGCCTTGCCGGGGGCGAGGGGACCTGGGCGTCCGTCTGGGCGCGGTACGCCGACTCCCCGAAGCGGTTTCCGGGAGTCGAGGATCTGCTCCGGCGCTGTCAGCCGAGAGGCCAACTCTTGACCAGCGACCCGTCGCGCTGGCCTAACGAGAACGACCGCCTGGAGTCCGCGTTGCGCGACGCGCTGCGGAAGGTGACGGACTTGACCCACAGGAAAGCGTGCGACGAAGTGGCGCGACTCGAGGCGTGGCACGGAAAGCGGCGGGCCTGGGTCTGGTCGCGTCTCGGCCGATCGCCGTTAGCGGGCGCGCTGGAGTCGCTCGCCCGGCTCGCCGCCGCCGTCCGATCGCCGCTCGGAGGCAACACTCCGGACGACGTGGCGGCGGCGTACCGCGAGCGCGGCTGGCAGGCCGACGCGGCCGCATGGGAAACCCTTGCCGGAGTCGGCGTTTCGGAAGCGGTGGTGGTCGCCGGCGCAGTGCGCCATCTGCTGGAGCCATGGCTCGAAGACTCGGCGCTGGCGTTCCAGAGAGCCGTACGTGACGCGCCGCTTCCCGGGTCGACGCAGCAGCCCGTCGTGAGGGCGGCGGAGGACGGCGTGGTGTTCTTCGTGGACGGATTGCGCTACGACCTCGGCCGGCGACTTGTCGGGCGTCTTGAGGAGCGCGGCCTCCGCGTGGACATCAAGTCTCGGTGGGCCGCGCTCCCGACCGTGACCGCGACGGCGAAACCCGCGATCAGCCCGGTCGCCGGGGACATCGAGGGGACGACTCTCGGTGCGGACTTCGCTCCCCACTTCGCCGCGAGCGGAAATCCGGTGAATGCCCAGCGGCTTCGTGACGCCCTCGAAGAGCAGGGCTACCAGATCCTCGGCCGGGGCGAATTCGACGCGCCCCGCTGCGCGGCGGCACGGGGATGGGCCGAAGTCGGAACGATCGACAAGGCCGGACACGGGGAACAGGACGAGCTGCCGCGCCGGCTACCGAAGGAACTCGACGACCTCGCTGACCGGATCGCCGGGCTACTGCAAAGCGGCTGGCGCTCAGTCCGGATCGTGACCGACCACGGCTGGCTGTTCCTGCCGGGAGGGCTGCCGAAGGCCGCGCTGCCGAAGCACCTGACGGAGAGCCGGTGGGCGCGCAGCGCGGTGCTCTCGGGATCGGGGGCGCCCGGAGTCCCGTGCGGTCGTTGGCACTGGAACCCGGCCGAAGAGTTCGCGACCTCTCCGGGCACCGCCTGCTTCAACAAGTCCGAGGCCTTCGCCCATGGCGGCCTCAGCATTCAGGAATGCTTGACGCCGGACATTCTGGTCGAACGCGAGCCGGGGGCGGCACCAGTGGCCATCGAATCAGTGACCTGGGTGCGCTTCCGCTGCAACGTGGAGGTTTCCGGCGGGGGAGAGGGACGGAGAGCCGACCTGCTCCTCGGCGACCCGGCTGGGGAGTCCGTCGCCCAAACCGCAAAACCGGTGGACAAGGACGGCTCAGCCAGCCTCGTCCTCGCGGACGACGAGCACGACGGCGCGGCGCTAGTGGTCGTCGTCAAGGACGCCGACGGACGGGTGCTCGCCTTCCGGGAAACCCAGGTGGGAGAGACATCGTGAACGAGACCGCCAAAGGGCCGAGCCGGATGGACGCATTGGACCACCTCGGCGCCGCCGCATTCCCGGGATATCTGGTGCGGAAGGACCTCGTCCGCCGCTACGCGCAGCAGTTCCCCGTCCCGACCTACGTCGTCGAGTTCCTGCTGGGCCGGTTCTGCGCCAGCACCGATGAAACCGAGATCCAGGAAGGGCTCCAGATCGTCGAGAGCCAGCTTCGGGGACGGACGGTGCGCGCCTCCGACCGGGAGAAGTTCCGCTCCGACGCGCGCGAGAAGGGGTCGGTGCGGCTCATTGACCTGGTCCGCGCCCGGCTCGACGCGCGGCGCGATCGCTACCTCGTCGAACTCCCGAGCCTCGGCGAGCGGCACGTGGGGATCGAGGCGAAGACGGTGCTCGACAACCAGCGGATGCTCACCGACGGGTTCTACGCGGAGGTGACGCTCGCCTATGACGCGCTGGCGGCCCAGGAATCCCGCGGCGAACCGTTCCGGATCACGGCCCTGCGCCCGATCCAGATGTCCGATCCCGACGTGCTGGACCGGCTGGGCGAAGGCCGCCGCCGTTTCTCCACTGACGAATGGCGCGACTTCCTGATCCGCTCCGTGGGACTGGAAACCACCGCCCTCGACGAGCGCTCGAAGGGCGTCGTTCTGCTGCGGATGGCCCCGTTCGTGGAACCCAACTTCAACCTCGTCGAGCTCGGACCGCGCGGGACCGGGAAGAGCCATCTCTACCAGCAGATCTCGCCCTACTCCCACCTGATCTCCGGGGGGAAGGCGACCGTGGCCAAGATGTTCGTGAACATGGCGAACGGCCAGCGCGGGCTGGTGTGCAGCTACGACGTGGTGTGTTTTGACGAAGTGTCCGGCATCTCCTTCGACCAGAAGGACGGCGCGAACATCATGAAGGGTTACATGGCGTCCGGCGAGTTCAGCCGAGGCAAGGAGAGCATCCGCGCGCGAGGCGGGATCGTCATGGTCGGAAACTTCGATTTGGACCTCGAAGCGCAGCAGCGGATCGGGCATCTGCTGAGCCCCCTGCCCCGCGAAATGCGCGATGACACCGCGTTCCACGACCGCATCCACGCCTACGTCCCCGGTTGGGATTTCCCGAAGCTGAACCCGGAGGAGCACCTCACGGACCGGTTCGGGCTGGTCAGCGACTTTCTGAGCGAGTGCTGGACGAAGCTGCGGGACTCGCCACGGGTTTCCGCGCTCCACGGCCGGGCCTACTGGGGCGGCGCGCTCAGTGGACGCGACCAGGAAGCCGTGAACAAGACCTGCTCGGCGCTGGTGAAACTGCTGTTCCCCGACGAGGAGATGGAGATTCCGGACGAAGATCTGGAAGGGATCGTTCGGTTAGCGCTCGAAGCGCGCCGTCGAGTCAAGGAGCAGCAGAAACGGTGCCTCAAGAGCGAGTTCCGGAACACGCATTTCTCGTTCACCCTCGGCGCGGACGGGATCGAGCAGTTCGTCGGCACTCCGGAACTGCGGAGTGACGACGCGATTGACGGAGACCCCCTGCCCCCGGGTCAGATTTGGGCAGTCGGTCCCGGAACGGCGGAAGGCGGAGCCGGGCTCTACCGGATCGAGGCTGCGGTCGGCCCCGGCAGCGGGGCGCGGATTCTGAACCATCCGGTGCCACCCGCGTTCCGTGAGAGCGTCCGGGTGGGCGAGCAGAACCTCTATGCGCAGGCGAAGCGGCTGGTCGGCGACCGGGACGCAAGAGCGCACGAGTACCAGCTCCAACTCCGCCCTTACGATGCCGACCGGTCCGGGGCCGGACTCGGACTCCCCGTGCTCGTGTCGCTCGTCGGGGGCCTGTTGGAGCGCAGCGTCCGCGGAGGCGCCATCCTGGTGGGAGCACTGAACCTCGGCGGCTCGGTCGAGCGGCTGCCGAAGCCCGTCGAGATCGCCGAACTCGCGGTAGAGCGTAAGGCGTCCGTGCTGCTGATGCCGGTCTCAGCCCGTCGGGACCTCTTTGACCTCCCGGACGACCTCTGGACGCGGATCAACATCGAGTTCTATGCCGACGCGGTGGACGCCGCCTTCAAGGCGCTCGTGGAATAACCGCAACGGCAGTGAAGCGCCATGCCGCCAGCCAGATACCTTGTTCTCGCCAAGAAATCGTTGGCTGCGTCGCTTGCCGCCATCGAGATTTACAACAAGCCGAGTTTCAGCTATCGCGAGGAGACCTTCGCTATCCTCATGATCAATGCTTGGGAGCTGCTTCTTAAGGCGCGAATCATTCAGAAGACAGGAGGCAAATGGCAGTCTGTCTATGTTCAGGAATCCAGGCGGAACAAGGACGGCACGAAGAGCGCGCGAAAGACATTCCAGCGCAACCGTTCCGGACAGCCTATGACCGTAGGTCTCGACCGTGCGGCGAACATTGTCAGCGGATATGGAAACAACGGCATTGATCAGCCATGTATTGCCAATCTTCGCCTGCTGCAAAGCATCCGGGACAGCGCCATCCATCTCTACAACGTCGAAGCGGACTTAGCGTTTCGAATCTATAGAATCGGATCAGCAGCACTCAGGAATTTCGTTACGGCATATGAAGATTGGTTCGGCTCCGATCTCAATCGTTACAACCTCTACTTGCTCCCCATTGCCTTCCGACCGCCGTCCGATGTGGTAGTGAGCCCTCGGGCAGTGCGCCAACCAGAAGTTGCGATGCGTCTGATGAAGGAGATGGCGGAGGCGGAAAATCAGAATCCGGCCACCTCCTCTAGCCGATTCGATGTGGCGATACAGGTTGAACTCAACTACCGCCGCACAACGGACTCACACGGTATTCCGGTTCGGAAGGATTCAACGGACCCCTCCTCCATCCAGGTAACCTGGACTGAGGAACAAGTGCGGACACGATATCCATGGGACTACCACGAATTGACATCTCGCATCGCGTCACGGTACATCGATTTCGTGCGGAACAAGAGGTATTACCGGATAAAGAAATGCCTGGAAAAGGATGATTCCCTTTGCCATGTGCGGTACCTTGATCCAGAAAAGAAGAGTGGAGGGAACAAGAAGTTCTATAGCACAAGCATCCTTTCACACTTCGATCAACACTACACACGAAAGCAATAGCGCGCGCTGGCGTCAAACTCCCGGTCGCAAGCCGTTTCAGTCGCGCAGCGGTAACGGGTAACTGGACTCGAAGCTACCCACTGCGACACAGCATACTGGGGGATAACGTAGCTCCCAACCACGTCGCGGGCTGTCATCACCGCTGGCTTCGCGCGTCCGCGCGATGCCTACCGGAGGCCGGCGGTCCGCTTCCATGCCCGCTTCAGACAAGATTGCGGTTCGTGGTTTCGCGGCCCTTGGGGCCGCGATGCCGGCCAGAGGCCGGCGCTCCGAACC